>JAVVTM010000165.1:0-3180 GCA_036653655.1 Clostridia bacterium
GAGCTTCTCTGTTTGGGTCGTCGCTAGATTCTTCTTCGCTAACGTTGATGATAGAAAACAAATCTGTAATTTTTGCTTTTAAATCTTTAGCATCTTTAAATTCAAATTGCGCCATATTAGAATTTGCGCTGTAACTTTTGTAACCTAAAATATCATTAAACTTTGGATAATCTTTTTGAGTTGATGCAATTACCATTGGCGAATTTAATGAAAGAACACTTTCTTTGTTCATAAAAACAAAATCTGCCATAGCGGCAAAAGTTGCCATCATACCAACACAAACGCCGTTAATAACGCAAATGTGAGTAACTTGATTTGCGAGTTCCACTGCGGCAGCCAAAACTGCGCCATAGCCCTCTAAAACAGAAACACCCTCGCCAATTCTTGCGCCACAAGAATCGATTAAAGATAATAAAGGAGTGCCCGTCTTGATTGCCTTATTAATTGTTTTAACAATTTTTTGCGCTTGAGCAACGCTAAGGCTACCCTTTAAAACTTCCGTATTTTGAGCAAACAATTGCACTGGGCTACCATTTAATGTGGCATAGCCAGTAACAACGCCTTCCCCTTTAGCTTCAACGCCATCAAGAAAAGTTGCGCCACTCATAAATACATCTGTTTCCACAAAACTACCCGCATCTACCACGCCATCAATAAACTTTCTAACTTTGCTTGACGATTCAATAATAGTGTCTAGGTGCTTTTGTAAAATGTCGTTATTCATATATACCTCCAAGTTTGTTATTATTTTAACAATATCTTTCAAAATCAACAATAATATTATATAATAATTGATTTGTAAATGCAAGCAAATCTCAATCATATCAAATAATTATAAAATAATATATATTAATTATTAAGTAAAAAAAAATTTAAATACCTAAATCTTTAAAAATCAATATTTTTTAAACAAAAACAATATAATAACCTAGCAAAACTTTTTAAAAAATTAACCCTCTTTTGCAATAAGTTTAAATAATAAGAAAATTGTTTAACACAGTTTTTCAATATAATTTATATTTAGTAAAATTGATACGCACAAAAATAATTAAGTTTTTTTATAATTTATACGCACAAAAATAATTAAGGGGTTTTTATAATTTATATGCACAAAAATAATTAAGGTTTTTTTATAATCTAGGCAAAAAGGCAGAAAAAAAAGTTGACAATTAGTCAAACTTTTTAAACTGTTTATTGCTACGCTTAAAGCGTTTTTAAATATTCCACTTCGTAATCGTTAAGGTTTCTGTAAGCGCCTCTGCCCAAACCGCCCAATTTTAAATCGCCAACCGCAACTCTTTTTAAAAATACAACTTCTTTGTTTACAACATCAAACATCTTACGAATTTGCCTGTTTTTACCTTCAAAAATAACAAGTTCTAGCCTAGAAACATCATCGCTAAATTCTGTCAATTTTACTTTGCATTTTGCGGTTTTAACGCCATCAATAACAACGCCTTTACGCAATTGAGCAAGCTCGCTTTCTTTAATTTCGCCTGTTATTTTAACAACGTATTTTTTGCCAACTTCCTTGCTTGGGTGGGTTAATTTAAAGGCGATATTGCCGTCATTTGTTAATAACAACAAGCCTTCGCTATCATAATCTAGCCTGCCAACTGGGTACAACCTTACATTTGGAATGTCGATATAATCAAAAACCGTTTTCCTATCTCGGTCATCGCTTACGGTTGTAACACAGCCCTTTGGCTTGTTAAACATTATGTAAGTGTATTCTGCCACGGGATTGATTAAAACATCATCAACCATAACAGAATCGTTGTTTTCATTAATGCTAACGCCAAGCTCAGTGGTTACCACGCCATTAATTTTAACCTTGCCTTCAGCAATTAGTTTGTCGGCGTTTCTTCTTGAGGTTACACCGCAATTTGCAATGTACTTGTTAATTCTTATCATTTTAAATACCTTCCTTTTTAATTATCATCACGACAATTTTTCATAATTAATAGTATAGATATTTGCGCTAAAAAGCAAGCAATTATCATCATATATAAATAATTTACCAACTATCTTGTTTAATTGAGGTTTGTTAAAATCATCATCAATTTTTATTTTGTAACTAAAATTGCCACTTTCGCCATTTTTTATTGGGTAATAAAAATCTTTTTCAAACGCTAAACCAATTTTATACTTTTTGGTTTTAACCGTATTATAAAGTTGATTTGCGTTAACATATTGTTGCATTGAGTAATTTTTAAAAGCATTTGTCATATTGTTTGCGCTATCTTGCCACATATCAGGACAATTTAAAACGACAGAAATCAGCTGCATACCATTGCGTTTTGCGCTGGAAACTAAGCACCTGCCAGCAACTTTTGTAAAACCAGTTTTAACGCCGTTTCCCCCTTCAAATTGAGTTAACATTTTGTTTTTATTAACCAAATGTCTGTTATAGCCGTCGTAACCCGTAATATTTTTGCTTTTTGTTGCTACAATATCACAAAATTTTTCATTACTCATTGCGTGCGCTGTTAAAATTGCCAAATCTTTTGCCGTTGTAAAGTGCGTTTCGTTGTGCAAACCATTAGGATTGGCAAAATGCGTGTTTGTAGCGTTGTGCTTTTGCGCAAAATCATTCATCATCGCAACAAAATTTTGCACGCTACCGCCAACCGCAATTGCAACCGCCACTGCGCTATCATTTCCACTTGCCAACATCAATCCGTAAAGCAATTCTTCAATGGTTAATTTTTCGCCCTCTTTCAAATAAATGCTACTTCCCTCAATATTTGTAGCTTCTTTTGGTATGGTAAAAGTTTTTTTAATATCGCAATTTTCTAGCGCTACAATACAAGTAACTATTTTTGTTGTGGAAGCCATTGGCATTTTTATATTTTCGTTTTTTGCGTAAAGCGCTTTTTTGCTTGTTTGCTCAATTACAATTTGTCCACAGTAGTTAACATATCCAACCTTGTTTGCAACCTCACTTTTGCTTGTTTGCAAAATGTTTTCGCTAGTTTGCCTAAAATTTTCGCTTGTTTGCAAAATGTTTTCGCTTGTTTGCCTAAGATTTTCGCTTGTTTGCATAAAATTTTCGCTTGTTTGTAAAATGTTTTCGCTTGTTTGCATAATGCCATTTTGTGGTTGCAAAGCTGTGCTTTCTTTTAATGCGCTTTCGCTTGTTTGCAAAACGCTATTTTGTGTTTGCAATGCCCTGCTGTT
>JAVVTM010000166.1:0-3127 GCA_036653655.1 Clostridia bacterium
AGTGCAACTTTTGTTTGCTTTTGATAATTTGTTTTTATTGATTATTGCGTATTTTATATTAACAATTTTTTCTTTTATATTAATAATTTTTTTTAATATTGTTTTATTTGTCGTTACATAGCTTTTAAACTTTGTTGTTTTATTAATTATTTTTTGTTTTGCTTTTGTGCAAAACTAATCTTTTATTCTTTGCTTTTTGGCGTATTTTATCTGTTAATATTTTCCTCAATTTTTTAGCTAACATTGTTACTATATTATTATATATATTATAGGAAGATAATATCAATAATATCAAAACATAAAATTGCCAATTTGTTAGCGCAACAATATGTTAAAATTGCATAAAAAAAGCCGAATAAAATTTATTCGGCTTTATATTTTTATTTTGTGATATTTGCTTTAGCTTTAATGTGCTATTTGCTTTAGCTTGAATATGCTATTTGCTTTAGCTTTAAATAATTATTCAGATTTTGAAGTAACTTCGTTGTTTTCTTCTTGTCTAACTTTTTCCTCTGCAAGCAACCTAGCTTTGTTTTCGTTAATAGCTTGAGTAAACATTTCTTCAATTTTGTTAACGCACTTGTGAATATTATATTCTTGCGCATAAGTTGCGTAAACTTTTTCCATTTTTTCTTTTTCTTCTGGGTTATCTAGCCAATATTCAATTTTTGTAGCTAGTTCCTTAGAGTTGCCTGCTTCAAACAATGAGCGCTCATCACGAGCAAATTGTGGTGTAGCAGATTTTGGACTGTTGGCAATTACAGGAACAAGCCCTGTTGCAAAAGCTTCAATGCACGCAATAGCCTCAATTTCGATATCGGCAGCGTGAACATACAAATCTGAATAGCCCAAGATGTTAATAAGTTCGCTTTGTTTGTAGAACCCAAAAATTGGTTTATTTGGCAATTTGTTGCCTAATTCTTTATAATAATCTGCTTTTGGCCCTTTGCCTGCAAAAACTAATTGGATTTTATCGGCATATTTAGATTCAGCAACGGCGTTAATTAAAACATCTTGCCTCTTTTCTTTAGAAAGCCTGCCAACCATAGTAATAACATATTTATCTTTAAGTTCCTGTGGTTTATCTGTTTTTGTATAAACAAAACTATCGCCAATACCATTAGAAATAACGTGAGTTTGCGCTTTATAGTTGTGCTCCTTTAATTGATTTGCAATAAATACGCTTGGGCAATGAATGTGAGTAAATTGTTTGTAGAACCTTTCACGGAACAAGCTATAAACAAAATTGACAGCTGGCTTAAAGTTGTCCATACCAATATTATAGGTTACATTTTCTGGTTGAACGTGGAAAGCTGCAGTGTAGGCAACGCCAAGCTCCTTAGCGATTTTAACGCCCTTTTTGCAAAAATCGAAAGGCATTAAAAAGTGAACTACATCGGCTTCTGCGATGGCTCTGCGCATAATTTCAGGTTCCGCCTTGGCGAAAAGCAAGCCTTGTTTGTGAGCAAAATATGAAGCAAGTGGAACGTGCCTTTCAGGAACGCCATACTTATTTTCATCACTTTTGCCACAGCCCAAAACTTTTACAGTGTTGCCATGCGCCCTTAAAGTTTCTGCAAAACGCCTAGTAGACATTGTAGTACCATTATTTTCATCGTCAAATTGGTCCATTACCAATAAAATTTTCATAAACACCTCTATTTTTTAATTTACAAGTACATTATACTTCAATTTTCTATATTATATCATAAAAAGTATAGTTTGTCATTATTTTAACATAAAATTAACATTGTAATTTTTTTATTATCGTTTGACAGTTTATGATATTAGTATTATTATAAGCAATAAAGAGGAAAATATTATGAAAAATAAAGCAAATAAAATAAAAAATAGAAATTCTTTTGGTATTTTATCTGGAATTGTTGGTATATTTGCTAACACATTTTTGTGCGCTAGCAAACTTGTGCTTGGTTTCCTTTTTAAAAGCGTATCTGTAATGGCGGACGGCATTAACAACCTATCCGATGTTGGTTCTTCTATGATATCAATAATAGGTTTCAAATTATCCGACAAGCCCGCCGACAAAAAACACCCCTTTGGGCACGCAAGAATTGAATATATTTTGAGTTTGATAATTGGCATTACTATTATTATTATTGGCGTGCAATTGCTAACGAACTCTTTTGATAAAATAATAAATAAGGGCGATACAACATTTAGTTATCTTACGGTGGCTATTTTGTGCACTTCTATTTTGCTAAAAATTTTCCTTTCCTCACTAAACTACGCCTTTTTTAAAAAAACCAATTCCTTACCATTAAAAGCTACCGCTCAAGATGCGTTAAACGATATTATTTCTACAACACTAATTTTAATATCCGCAATTATTTCTCGTTTTACCGGGATAAATCTTGATGGTTTTGTGGGTATTTTTGCATCAATATTAATTGCCATTTCTGGTATTAAAATTATTATTGAGGCGTTGCACCCTCTTTTGGGCGAAAGTCCTTGCCACGATTTGGTTAATCAAATTGTTAGCAAAATTGGCAAATATGAAGGCGTGCTTGGCATTCACGATTTGACAATACACAACTACGGTCCAAACCGCAATTTTGCAAGCGTACACGTTGAGGTTGACGCTAAAATTAGCATTTTGGATAGCCACGACATGATTGATAATATTGAGAGAGATTTAAAAAATGATGGCATACACCTAGTAATTCATATGGACCCAATTGTAATTGATAACAATGAAGTTAGCGTATTGCGGTTGGAAACAATAAAAATTGTACAGGAAATTGACCCAGAATTAACTTTGCACGATTTTAGGGTTGCATTTGGCACAACGCACAACAACTTGATTTTTGATATTGTTGTACCGCAAGATTTTAAAATGAAAGATGCCGAGATTATCGCCTTGATTTCAGAAAAAATTAGCGAAAAAGAACCAAGCAATTTTGCCGTTATCGAGGTTGACCACAATTATATTAGTTAATTTTTGCATGGATATTTTATTTATTTAAATTTATAATTGATTAATATTTAAAATATGTTATAATTATTTTATGTATAAACCAAATTTGACAATAATAGGCTTAATGAACAATGTAAATAAAAAGATTGCTAAGCAGTTATCTACTGCCTTGCAAATGCATTTATTAAATAC
>JAVVTM010000167.1:0-3120 GCA_036653655.1 Clostridia bacterium
TTTTTTGTTTAATAATATTTTTTGTTTTAACAAATATTTGGTTACCATTAAAATTTTAACTTCGCTAACTTTTGATTTACACTTGATTTTAAATTAGGTTAATTTTTGATTAGTTAATTTTTAGTGCTAAAGATTTTTGGTTTGCCATTAAAATTTTAATTAGTACGCTTTATTATTCTTTATCACGAATAATTTCTTTGTTATATTTGCCCGTAAATTGCTCAACATCAATTTTAAAAATTGCAACGGCGTTTGCCATATTTTCTGCAATAACAAAATTGGTAGAAGAATATTTATTCATAAAAATTTTAAGGGCAGATTGCTTTTCGGTCATATCCGTTAATATGCTGGCCTTGCCACTGCCTACAATACTTTTGAAAGCGTAGCCATAATGGCATGCAAGTTTTGCGGTAAATAATTTGTTGTTACAACTCATTTCAAAGGCGACATTTGCATTTGCCTTAATTAAATCTAGCTTTTTGCCAAAACGAGCGCAATGAAAATACAGCGTCAATTTGCCGTTTTCTAAAGTGTAGCCAAAATTCATTGGTATAACATAGGGCTTGTCGCCATCAATTAAAGCGATTGCGCAATATTCACAATTGTCAATAATATCCGCTATTTCCGCTAAATCTGTAACTTGTTTTTCTTTTTTTAACATTTTTGCTCCATTGCCTTGACCGCTAAACTTATCACTTATAGGTGTACTTTTTGGCTTACTGCTAAACTTATTGTTTATTAAAACATCACTTTTGGCTTTACTGGTAATATTTTTACCAATATTTACTAATTATTAGTTTTTTGTTTTCTTTATTTTGTAATATTCATTCATTTCAAAATTAGGGTCTTTAATCCAGTTTTTGTGGGCGTTACCCTTTCTAAAATATCCCTTTATACCTTTACAAATATAAATTTCTCTTGGAGCGTAACCAATATTCAATTTGTCCAAAATTGGCAAAAATTGTTGCAACCTATTGTCAAAATCTTCAAAGTTTTTGTTTTCTTTATTTGTCCAACAAATTTCTGCTAACGCTTGCATTCTTGGATAGGTATTAAAATTAAATTTTGTGATATCACGCACATATTCAGTCCACTGTGGCGCTTCCATACCCAAAACATTTTGTTCGTATTTTGTGTCTAACCCGGTGGTATCTAAATCCATACTGTAAAACTTTGGCAAATCTTTCATACTGTAAAAGTGATCCATATAGACAAATGGATTGTAAGAAATAATAATTTTATTGCCTTTTTGAAGCCAATCTGCAACGCCATTTTTGCTGGCGTTACCCTCCCAATATTGCGCAATTACATCGCTAGATAGTGCGCTCGCCTCTAAAATTTCATCCCAACCAATCAATTTTTTGCCCTTAGATTGTAAATACTTTAACACTTCGTTATTAAAATAACCTTGCAACGCATTTTCATCTTTTAAGCCTAATTCCTTAATTTTAGCCTGACATTTTTCGCATTTTTTCCACTTTGTTTTTGGCACTTCATCGCCACCAATATGAAAATATTGCGCAGGGAAAAGCTCCACAACTTCATCAATAATGTTTTTAACAAACTCCATTAAGTTTGGCTTACCCATACAACCAATGGTATCCATAACGCCCCAACGAGTGCTTACTTCAATTTTTTCATCAAAACAAGACAATTCGGGATAGCACGCTATTGCCGCTATCAAATGTCCGGGCATATCAATTTCGGGGATAACTGAAATATTTAATTTGCTTGCGTAAGCGACAACCTCTTTAATTTGTTTCTGTGTGTAAAATTTGCCTTCGCCATAGGTAGTGTTGTCGTGCTTTTCTTTGTTGGCATTGTACCCAATCAAATCTAATTGCGTACTGCGCCTAATACTGCCTTTTTGTGTTAAAAGTGGATACTTTTTAATTTCAATACGCCAACCTTGGTCATCAGTTAAATGCCAATGAAAAACATTCAATTTTAGCATAGCCATCATATCTAATGTTTTTTTAACTAGCTCCATTCCAAAAAAATGCCTTGCCTCATCAAGCATAAAACCTCTGTGCTCAAACCGAGGGCTATCCATAATATATGCACTGCCAATTTCGGTATTATCTAAGTTGTCAACAGTGTCAATTTTTGCAATTTGTCGCAATGTTTGTAGGGCATAAAACACGCCCACAACGCCACTTGCAAAAATTTCTATACCATTTGGCGAAATATCTAAAAGATACTTTTCCTCCTCGTAATTAGCCTTTTCTTTGATTGTAATATCTGCCTCATTTTTTGTAGAACCAATACTAATTTCTGAATGACCTAAAAACAAATCTTTTACCATTGCTAGCCCTTGTGAAAATTCGCTATTAACAGTTAGCTTGCTAGTAATAATAAAACTACCTCTTTTTTCTAAAACTTTGTTAGGTTTTGGTATTACTGATAACATATATCCTCCAATAACTTATCAAAACAAAAAGCAAACTTGTAGTTGCTTTTGTAAAATAATTAATTAATATCTTTTATAATAGCACATTTGTATTAATATGTCAATGCCATAAATTTGTGTTAATTAGCCCAAACTTAAACAAAAATTTGCTCTTTTTGCTTGCTAAATATTGGCGCTACCTCACAACTGTTTTGTTAAAGCCTTTATAATATATGCTAGTTAACATTTTTTGTTTTGTTAAAGCTTTTATAATATATGCTAGTTAACATTCTTTGCTTTTTATTACATTGCATTTTTGTTTTGTTAACAAAAAACTTTATCTCATTTATTATAATATTTTATTATTTATTTACTTCCTTGACAACACAAATTAATTTTTATATAATGCTAATATATAAGTAAAAAGGAACATTATGAAAATTTTAGCATTTGATATCGAAAGTTGCAATGGAAAACACTGTAATTGTGCTAGTATGTGCAGTTTTGGTTACTATTTAACTGATGAAAAGTTTGATAAAATTGAGCAATTAGATGTGCTTATCAACCCAAAACCCAACAGGTTTGTTTTAGGGCCATATGGCGAAGAACCACGCATTAAGCTTGCCTATCCAGAGGAAACTTTTCGTAAATCTCCCAATTTTTTTAAGCAATATAAACAAATTAAAGCGCTTTTTACAAGTGATGTGCTTGTGATTGGCTTTGATATTGTT
>JAVVTM010000168.1:0-3085 GCA_036653655.1 Clostridia bacterium
GCATCTTTTATTATGTCAACAATTTTTTGACCATCAAGTTCTTGCAAGCATTTTGCCAACGCTTGATAGCCATTTAATGCAATATATTCCTCAATATTTTCTGGGTCGATAACACCACAATTAACCAACGCCAAACGATGTTGTTTGCCATAAAATTTGGTTTCGTACAATGATTTTGCTAAAGAACCATCTTCATCTCGATAAATTAAGCGCTCAACTGGGTTGCCATTAACCAAGTGGCTCAAAACAATTTCTTGCACATCCTCTGGCTTAACATGGCAATAAAAAGTGCCTTCTGGATAAACAATAACAATTGGACCTTTTGCGCACAAGCCAAAACAACCTGTCATAATAGCTTTTGCATAATAATCTTTGTCCAATTTTTTAAACTCTTTTTCAAATTCTTCAAAAATTATTTTGCTTTTACCGCTTGTACAACCCGTTCCACCACAAATTAAAACGTGCCTTTTGTAGTATCCAGTGGCAAGTTTTTGTTGCCTTGTGTGGTCCCTTGTGCCAAGTTCTTTGTTAACTCTATTTTTAATTTCATTTAATTCTGTAATTAACATAAATTCACCTCAATTAATATTTTGCAAGAATATTTGCAACGTCTTCTGGCGCAATTTTGCCATAAACTTCGCCATTAATAGTCATAACTGGCGCTAAACCACAACAACCAATACATCTTGTGGCAACTAGCGAAAACTTTCCGTCCTCCGTACAACCACTCTGCACGCCCAACGCTTTTTGCACCTTTTCCATAACCAAACTAGACCCCTTAACATAGCAAGCAGTGCCCAAACAAACGCCCACCTCAAACTTTCCTTTTGGAGTTAATGAAAATTGAGCATAAAAAGTTGCTACGCCGTAAATATGTTCTAAAGGCATATTTAACTCGGTAGCAACAATTTTTTGTACTTCAATTGGTAAATAACCGTAAATTTCCTGCGCAATTTGCAACGCTGGCATAGTTGCGCCCGGCAATTTTTTAATTTTTGCTAACCTTTTTTTTAATAAAGTTTCTTGTTTTTCTGTTCCGCTAAAAGGAACTTTTACATCTATCGCCATAAAAACCTCACCATTAATTATATTAGGTTGTTAATAATTTCACAACTCTTTTATTATAACATAGATTTACCTAAATTTATAGCAAATTCAACATCTTTTTTAATAATCGTATTACACAATTCGACATTATTCGACAATATTGCCAATATTTTAACAAAAACACAATAAAATTAAAATAATATAGCAAAAAATATTTGAAAACAAAAAAATGTAATCAAATAATTAAAGCTAAATTATAGTGTTTTAAAGTATAAAAAAATAAATAAATAAAGATTAATAAATATAATGCAAAAGCAAATAAATACAAGTTAACATTAAAGCTTAAAAATATTATTATAGAGTATTTTACTGCTTTTTAAATTGCAATGGCATAACTCTTTTGTGTTGATTGCGATTGAACGCTTTTAAAATAACATCTTGTTTTTCGCTTTCGCCAGTGCGTATAAATTTATCAATTTCGGCGTAAGATACTCCCATTTCCTTTTCATCTGTCTGCCCCTCATAGAGCCCGGCAGACGGCGCTTTTTCAATAATTTCAATTGGCGCTTGCAAGTATCTTAGCATTGCAAAAACTTCAGTTGCAGTCATATCGGCAATAGGGTTAAAATCGTAACCGCCATCTCCCCACTTTGTAAAATAACCCATAGTTATTTCGGAAAGATTGCCCGTACCTGCAACCAAATAATTTTTATTTTGAGCGATTGTATAGAGAGTTGTCATGCGCAAGCGTGGGTTCATATTTGCATACGCCATTGGAACTTGCTGTTTTGGGCAAAATTGTTCTAATTTGCGCGCCAAATCTTGTTTTGTTGATGTGATGTCAACTTCTATTGTTTCAATATTGTATTTTTCTGCAACCAACAACGCATGCCTTTTGTCAATTTCATAATTGCGCTTACTTTCGCAAGGCATAATTACGCTTAAAACATTTTCTGTGGCTTTTTTGCACAAAATTTCTACCAATGTGCAATCTTTACCACCGCTATTGCCCACAACTACGCCATTTGCGTGCGCATTTTTTAAAACTTCCTTAATCCAATCAACTCGTTGTTTAATTTCACTTTCCATAACATTCCTTTTGTATGCAATAATAATTTAATTTGTGTTAAACTAATTTTTAGTGTTAGCTAAATAAACTGTTAGCTAATTTTTAGTGTTAGCTAATTATTAGTGTTAAACTAATTTTTAGTGTTAGCTAATTTTTTTTGTATGCAATATATTGTTTAAAAAATCTTAATAATATATTAAATATCTGTGCGCTGTTTAAATTTTATTAATTTATTAAATATCTGTTCGCTGTTTAAATTATATTAATTTTACAGTTTATGTTTTAACAATTATTGCACTATTATTATTGCAGTTTAGACCTATTTTTAAACTTAGGTTCGCCCAATATTTCGCTATAAATTACAAATTTCCTCAATTCTTTAAGATGTGCCTCTTGTTTTTGCGCAAGATTTTCATTTTCTAGCGCTTTAGCGTTTTTTTCATCTTTTTCACGCTGAGTTCTATCATCTCTCTTTTTTTGCAATTTGTCTTTTAGTAACTTTTCCTTTTCATATTCTGCTTTTTCAATTTTAAAAATTTCTTTTTCAAAATCGTTTTTTGCAGACAAACAAGAACCTTCCCTTTTGCGCACATCTAAGCCATGCGCGCTAAACGAACCAAAAACTTCTTCCGTTTGTGTTTGCCCGCTTTCTTTGCGTATTTGAGGGGAAGTAGGCGCAATCTTTTGTACATTTTGTTGCACCACTTCACTTTTACCCTTGTTAATTTTTGCCTCTTTAATAATTATAAAGATAAAAAAACCAACAATGCCAAAAACAAACAACGCCATAACAGGGAAAACAAGCGCAAATACTCCTTCCATATTATTTATTCCTTATTTCCGTCATCAACATTTACAATTTTGTTACGCATATTTGTATCCGCTTTAATATTTTGCATATTATAGTAATCCATAACGCCCATTCTGCCACTTTCTAACGCTCTAGCAAGCGCTTTTGGCACTTCCGCC
>JAVVTM010000169.1:0-3060 GCA_036653655.1 Clostridia bacterium
CAATGTAAAAAGGTGTTATGAGTGTGAAAAGTATCCTTGTGAAAAGCTAAAAGATTTTTCCACAAAGCATATAGTAAATGGCATTTGTCATCATAAAGATGTAATCAAAAACTTGCAAGAGATGCGAGAGGTTGGCGTTGATTTGTGGCTTGAAAAACAAACAGAAGCGCATACATGTAAAAAGTGCGGAAAGCTGATAGCGTGGCACAAAAAAGAGTGTGATTGTAAATAAAATATTATTTTAAGCTATTTATAATAGCGCAAACATATTATAGTCGCAACAAAAAGGAGTGGGTTTTGCCTACTCCTTTTTTTATGTTGTTTTTTAATTGAACCTATATAATTTAACCTATATAATTAAATTAAAAATTGCTATAACAGTTTAAACATATTGCATAAAATAAAAAATCGTGTTAAAATGTTAATAATGTTAATAAAGTTGTATAAAATGTAGTAAAGCAAAAGCACAAAAATTGCAAATGCAAGCACAAACAAATGCTATGCGAAAGCACAAAAATTGCAAATGCAAGCACAAACAAATGCTATGCGAAAGCACAAAAACGGCAAATACAAATGCTATGCGAAAGCAAAAGCACAAAAACGGCAAATACAAATGCTATGCGAAAGCAAAAGCACAAAAATTGCAAATATAAAACGGCAAATATAAGCACAAAAATTGCAAATGCAAGCACAAACAAATGCTATGCGAAAGCAAAAGCACAAAAATTGCAAATGCAAATGCTATGCGAAAGCAAAAGCACAAACAACAAAAAAGCACAAGCGATTGAAAGCACAGAAGAACGGTGTAGAATGAAAAATTTTATAAGGTGGGTAAAATGGACGAGAGAAGTTTGATATGTCCTCAATGTGGGGCGCAAAGAAGGTTTGAGGGCAGTTACATTGTATGCGACAGCTGTGGAAGCAAAAATGTTAATAACATTTTGTCATCTGAGGAAGAAGTGTTGTTAATCCCTGCAAAAGATAGGTTGCTAGCAGGCGATTTTGATGATGCTACAATCAAATATTCCAATATTATTGATAGGTTTCCTAAATGTTACGAGGCATATTGGGGAAGTGTGCTAGCGAAATATGGCATACAATTTGTTGATGATTTGAGAGAAAAGAAGAAAGTTCCGACAATACATAACACGAGGATAGAAACTATAAAGGAAGACAGTTTGTATCTTAACGCCATAAAATATGCGCCAAAAGAAACCCGTGAAAATTACGAAAAATATGCAGATATGATTGAAACTATCCGTTTGGAATGGATAGAAAAGGCGAGCAAAGAAAAGCCATATGATGTTTTTATATGTTTTAAGGATAGCGATTTGGAGCATGGCATTGAGCGTACAGAAGATAGTGTTAGCGCATCTGAATTGTACACATATTTATCACGAGAGGGGTACAATGTGTTCTTTTCGAGAGAAAGTTTGAGGGACAAAATTTCGGAGCAGTATGAGCCTTACATTTTTAATGCGTTAAACACGGCAAAAGCAATGATAGTTTATGGTTCTAAGGCGGAATATATAGAGTCAACTTGGGTTAAAAACGAGTGGCGCAGATACATTTGCAAAATAAGAAATGGCGAAAAATATGCCAATTCTTTAATTATAGCGTACGAAAAAATGCCAATATCAAGTTTGCCAAGGGAGTTTCAATCGTTACAATGCTTGGATGCATCTAAAAAGACCTACTATCCCGACCTTTTAGCTCATCTTAAAAAAGTTATGGAAAACGCCAAAAAGCCCGTTAGCGCAATTGAACACAGAGAAATTAAAACTGGGCAAGTTGGCAAAAAGGCGGCGAGTGTTGTTAACGCTGTGAAAAAAATTGATTTGGGTGGCATTAATGTTAAACAAGTTAGCGCAAGCGAAAACACAGGGCTTAATACAGCAATGGTTTTTTTGGATAAGGGTATGTTTCCAAACGCAATATCCCGTTTGAGCGCTGTTCTTGAAATTAATCCTACAAATGCAAAGGCAATATGGTTTTCGATGTTGGCAAGGCTAGAGTGCAAAAACAATGATGAATTTGTTGCAAAGTCTATAAAATTAGAAAGTTTTAGAGATGTTAAAGATGCCATAGAAAACGCAGATAAGGATGAGGCAAGCGTTTATATTGATGTTATGTGCGAGGCGGTTAAAAGTTTAATTGCCAAAAATCAAATTGACAAGGCGATAAGCTTTTTTGAATTTGTTATGAACTATCAATCTAAAAGTGGCGATGCGTTAAGAGAATTTATTTTGGAGCAATCACTTGAAACAATCGTAAAGGGCAACGAAACAGCCTCAAGTAGCTATTTTGAGGCGTATTTAAAATATACAGAAAACATTGATACAGATAGATACATTAATTTGTGCGCCGAAAGGTTGGATGCAGCTGCAAAATTTAATCTCGTTGGCTATATGCAAAAAATGGCAAAGCGCATTATTGCTGTTGATGAAGGCAATGTTTATGCGTTGTGGTGGGATATTTGCTTAGCTTTAAAATCTAAAGCAGCAAGCCAAATTGATAATATTTGTGAATTTAATGATTACACCGCTTTTGAAAAAATGCTTGGCTATTGCAAAACAACAAGTGAAAGTGATGGCTATGTTGTCAAATTTATTTCTTCTTTGAGCGACAGTTTAACCGAGGAAAATTGCGAAAAAAGCGTTAAAGTTTTTGATTCTTTAATTAGCTATGTAAAGGGCAATACCCAAGTGTTAAAATGTTTGCACGATTTTGCGCAATCTCTGCTAAAGCTTGGGCAATTTGAATTAGCAGAAAAATATTATGCAATTGTTGTAACCCGTGATAATAGCGATTGTCTTGGATATTGGGGGTTGCTAAAGGCAAAATTAAAGTGCAAAGATGAGGATGAATTAGCCGTTAACGAAGTTTTAATTGACACAACGGATGAATTTAACAGCGCAATTAACGCCGCTAGCGCAAAAAATACAAAACAAAGCAATGAATTTATTAACAAATGTATAGAACTTAGTAAAGATCAACCAAAAAAGATAGCGATAAAAAAAGAAAACGAAATAGAAGCTGAAAGAATAGAAAAAGAAAACA
>JAVVTM010000170.1:0-3020 GCA_036653655.1 Clostridia bacterium
TTTTTGGAATGATGAAGGCAATTGGCATGCAAAACAAAACCGTAAGGGCGGTTGTGCAGTGGCAAGCGGTTATTATGACTCTTATTAGCGTGCTACTTTCTTCAGCGCTTGTTGCGGGCTTGGTTTTGGCAATGAAGGGTATTTTAACCTCTTTAACTTCAATGATGTTTGGCAATTGCGCAATAGTAATTTGTAGCCTATCGCCATACATTCCTTTAGTAACATTTTTTGCATTAATTGGGTTTGTGCTTTTGTTTACACGCAGTAGCTTAATGAAAATTAGTAAAATGGATGTTATTTCTGTAATAAGCGAGGTAAACTAATATGAAAATTAAAGAATATAAAAGACTTGCAAAAATTAGTTTAAAAAGCAGAAAAAAGACAACAAGAAGCACCGTGCGAGGCATAGCCTTTGGCTTGATTTTGCTTGCGCCAATAATATTTTTAGCATTTGGAATTAATGGCGATTTAACAAAAAAATTAAACGCCAATCCTCAACTTTTGTTTGGCAATTTAAAGGTAGCCGCCGAAAGGTCAAACGCAAAAGATAGCAAGTTTGTTTACGACCAATCAACGGGTATGCAAACAAGCACTCAAGTTTTTGGCAGTGAACATTATGCCGAAATAGAGGGCGTAGTTGACAACAGCAATGTGGTTTATTTTGAAGGTTTGCAAAACGACAGATTAAACTATAATAACAATGGTGGATCATCTGGCGTTATTGGTAGTATTGATACTGGTTGCAAATTTGGCTTTAATGATGATTTGTTAAGTCAATATAAAATTAAAGAGAGCGATACTGTGCTTAAAGAGCGTTCTAAGGTTTCTATTGTCGATTTGCAAAAAAGCAACAATATGTTAACAACAAAAGCTTTGACAACAGCTATCGGCGATATTTTTGTTGAGGGTTGTAACAAAGGCTTTTATGGCAATGCTCGTGGGCAAATTATTTTAGCCGAAGAAATGGTCGAAACATTTGGTTTAACTCCAGCGCAAGTGTATGGCAAAAAATTTACTTGGCAGTATCAAAACGGCTCAAATGGCAATGTAATGTTGGATGATGATAATAATCCAAATAACATATTGCCCGACAACACAAGAGGGAACGAATTTGACTGTTATTTGTGTTACAAATATGAAGTTGTTGGCGTAATTAAAAAAGAAGTTACCCAAAAAATGCGAGAAATTCATGGAAACTACAAGGTTTTGCCACTAAACTCCGCAATGATTTTAGCTAGGACATCGCTTGTTGATGACAATGGCGAAATTTTAGAGCCAGTTTTAACGCTACAAGAGGATGAAGATCAAAAACGACAATCAGTTATAGCTACTTACACAAAAGATGCAGAGCAACTTAAAAAACAAAACCAGCAGTTTATTATGATTGGCGCAAATGTTTATTCCAATGCGTTCGGTTATAAGGGTGTCAATCCAAATACAGACATTCTTTTTGGAGCGGAAAGCTATAAAGATTTAAATAACAAAATTACCGATTTGACACAAGTTTTCAAAAATAGTTTTGGCGATGAAAACGCAAGCTTAGATGCTAAAGGCACATTTGGTAGCGAAACATTTTTTAGTTTTAGTATAATTTTTACCGTTTTCCAATATGCCTCATTAATTATGATTTCTATTGGTGGTATTATATTTTTTGCCGCAATGGTTAACTTGTTCAACACAATAATGCACAGCGTTAATAGCCGTAAAAATTACTTAGGCGTTATGCGCGCAATTGGCGCTCAAAACAAGACAATACCAATGCTTTACATTTTTGAAACATTGGCAATATTTAGGCGAGCGTTAGTTTGGATTGCAATTTTTGGCGGAGCAATTTGTATTGGTATAAAACTTGCGATAGATATGGCGTTCAGGCGCACAGGCGCAGTTATGGGCATAACATTATCTATTAGTTGGGTTTATATCATTTTAACTTTTTTAATTATTATGGCAGTATTACTATTGTTTGGTTGGTTGTTCTCATATATTTGCACCAAAAAGATATCAAAACAGCCAATTACAGAAGTTTTGGAGGCTAACTAAAATGAAAAAGAAAAAATTAATAATATTGTTTTTGATACTAGTATTAAGTGTGGTAGCCCTTGTGGGTTGTTCTAAGGATAACTATAAACTTGAAGGTAGCGCAGTTGTTAATGTTGCGCTTGATAAAGAATATTTGGGCGCAATAGTTAGTTGTCCAGAGGGCGTTATTACCAAAATTGATGCCAAAAACTTCAAAATCGAACTAAAAAATTTGAAGCAAATAACAATATTTGTTACCTGTGAGGGTTACAATGTTGAGCAAATTACCTTTTCTAGCGCACAACTAAAAGCGGGCGCAATTGATAAAACAGTTACCCTTACAAAAAAACCTTTTGTTACGGAACTAAACGTTAATGGCCCTAAATTGGAAGATATTGTTATTACAGATGAGGGCGTTTTTAAGGTGGAAAAAACCAAAAAATCAATTTTGCTTTACTCCGCTCAAAAACTAACAAAATTGAACATTAGCGCTAGTGGTTTTTTAAGCTACAACTTTCCTGTTGAGTTAAATTACACCAATTACAAATCAAATGTTCAGGTAGAAATGCTTAAAGAAAATGATAACAAAGTGGCGTTGATAATTAAAAATGATATGTTTTATGAAGACCAATATGATAGGAATGATTTAAGGTTTACTGATCCATTTTACTCTGACCTTGTTTTTTCATCAGCAAATTTTACTAGCACAGAAATTTATAAAACTATTATTTTGGATAACAACAAAAAGTGCATAGCTTCAGTATCTGGAGCTTCTTCGGAGAATCCACGCTGTTTTGACACTGCATTGTTTACTACCCCTTACAACTTTTACAACTTGTCCTATTTTTTTCCAGCCCGATTTAATTCTTCAAAGACGAAAGTTGAGTTGGAAGGCTTTAGAGATACAGATCCATCTGGTGGGTGGTTTAACCAAATTTATATCAAAAATAAAGCCCCTGTTCGAATTGAAGATAAAGGGGGTCATGGATCAATGTTTGTAA
>JAVVTM010000171.1:0-2971 GCA_036653655.1 Clostridia bacterium
GGCACATCAAAAAACATTGCCAACTTTATAATATAGCTGGCTTTTGGCTCGTTTACATTCCTTTCCCAATAATCAATTGCTTTTTGGCTTACTCCAATTTGTTTTGCCAATTCCGCCTGACTTATCGCTTTTTCGGTTCTCAAATATTTAATCATCTCTCCAATATTCATAACAATATTATAGAAGATATCTTCTTTAAAGTCTTGGCATAGAAGTTTTCTTCTTGTATAATTAGAATATTACTATACTAATTATTAAAAAAATAAAAACTCAAATTACAATCCCACCGTTAACATTGACAACTTCGCCCGTAATAAAACTTGCCTGTTCGCTTGCCAAAAAAACCACTGCGCTTGCAACATCTTGTGGCTCGCCCAACCTATTTAAAGGCGTTTCTTCTTTTAACTGCGCCAATGTTTGTTGCGATGCAGATTTCATCATATCCGTCAAAATTACACCCGGGGCAACGCAATTTACATTGATGTTTGATAGCGCAACTTCCTTTGCTAACGCTTTGGTAAAACCTATAATACCCGCCTTGCTTGCAGAGTACAAAACCTCGCACGAACCCCCTGTTACGCCCCACATACTTGATACATTAACAATTTTACCGCTTTGATTGCTCATCATTTGTGGCAACACTGCATTGCAACAATTAAACACTCCACGCAAATTTGTGTCAAAAATTTTGTTGTAATCTTCCTCGGTGCAATCAATAAGCAATTTTTGCAATGCGACACCTGCGTTGTTAACCAAAATGTCAATATTGCCAAACTTTGCGCAAGCCTCAACCACCATTTTTTTTGTCTGCTCAAAACTGCTAATATCCGCCTTAATCGCTATGGCGTTTGCGCCAAAACTTTGCGCCTCAAGCACTGTTTGTTGCGCTAATTCGCCCGATGTATTGTAGCCCACAACAACATTATAACCTAGCTTTGCAAATGCAATAACGCACGCTTTGCCAATGCCCCTTGCGCCACCTGTAATTAAAACTGTTTTCATACTTCGCTTTTCCCCTTATAAAAATTTGGTATTAATTCGGTTGTTGCAGAGGACATTTCTTGCACAAACCCTAACTCAAAACCGCATTTATCAATTTTATTTAACACCATTTTGTATTCAATAGGCTTTAATTTGCGGTTAATATCCGCAATATTTTTAGCCTCGCCACAAGGCAAATATTGGCTCATTACAGAAATATAATCGTTGGGCAAATTGCGTTGTAGCCACTCTAGCACGCCAAATGTGTTGTCCAAATGGTTTGGCAACACCAAATGCCTAACAATCAAGCCTTTTTGCATTACGCCACCTTTAACAACGCTTTGTGGCTGTTGCCTTTTCATTTCTAAAATAGCGCTGGCGCACACCTCAAAATAGTTGTTGCAACACGAAAGCCTCTGCGCCAAAACATTATCGCTATACTTAAAATCTGGCAAGTAAATATCCACTATACCCTCAAGTTTTTTTAAACTTTCAACCTTTTCGTAACCGCTACAATTATATACTATTGGTATTTTTGGCATATAAATTTCAAACGCTTGCAAAATTTGTGGCAAAAAATGCGTTGCCGTAACTAAATTAATGTTGTTAACATTTTTATCTTCCAACTCCTTAAAAATATCCGCCAACTGCTTTGCGCTAATTTGGTAACCGTTTAGCGCTTTTGATATTTCATAATTTTGGCAAAATTTGCATTTAAGGTTGCAACCGCTAAAAAAGATTGCGCCCGAACCATTAGCGCCGCTAATAATTGGTTCTTCGCCAAAATGCGCGCCGTACCAACCAATTTTTATTTGATTAGAAACACCGCAATAGCCAACGCTTTCATTTCTGTCTACACAACATTCTTTAGGACATATATCGCACTTCATAAAAAAAGTATAGCACAATTTGTATTGCATTACAACAAAATATTTGCTATAATTTAAAAGAGGTAACAAATGTATAAATTAATTTTTTTAGATTTAGATGGTACTATTTTTGATTTTGACAAAACCGAAAAACACGCAATTTGCCAAAACCTAATTTCCTTTGGGTTGCCTCATTCCGCCCAAATTTTAGATGATTACCACACAATCAACGCGCAAAGTTGGGCTAGTTTTGAGCGTGGAGAAATCAGCAAGGAACAACTTGTCATTGATAGACATCTTCGCCTTTTTAAAAAACATAATATCAACTTTGACGCTGTAATCTTTAACGAAAATTATGAACATCTTTTAAAAAATTCTGCCGATTTGCTTGATGACGCACTGGAAATATTGCAATATTTAAGCGCAAAATACATATTGTGTGTTGCCTCAAACGGCACAAAAGAAACACAAGTAAACCGCTTAAAGCTTGCTAATATCACTCAATATTTTACATATTTTTTTATTTCACAAGATATTGGTTTTGTTAAACCTTCAGCGCAATTTTTTGCAAAAGCCCAATCTATGCTACCGCAAAATATAGCTAAAGCGCAAATGGTTATTGTCGGCGATTCACTTACTTCAGACATTTTGGGTGGCATTAATTTTGGCATTGATACAATTTGGCTAAACAATCACAACTTGCCTTGCGCACTGCCCGTTACCCACCAAATTACTAAACTTTCTCAACTTAAATTAATTTTATAACAAGCGTATCTTATTTCTGTTCAAACAAAAATACTTTGCGCCTTTAAAAGCTTGATGTGCACAAAAAAGTGTCTAAATTTGAGCGCACATCATTAATATTTAACTGTTTTACTTTTTTGTTATTTATAAAATACTTGCCGTTTTGCTCTCTTTTATTTATAAGTTAACTTATTAAAATCATACTAATTTACTCAAATTTGAAAGCGTGCCATAGCGATTGTAGCGTTTTAACAAATATAAACATTCCTTATTTCGTGTTATTTTATTTGTTCCATACTCGCAACTCAAGGTGCTGTAAAACTTCATTTTTTTAACAACTTCCTCACTCTCTTTTGAGTATGAGCCATATGGATAAG
>JAVVTM010000172.1:0-2945 GCA_036653655.1 Clostridia bacterium
TAATGTTTTTTGCATAAATTATATTTTAATATTTTTACAAGCGATATTAAGTTTTAAATTTTTTGCAATTTATTTTAATATAAAACGATAAAAGGGCAATATTATATTTTAAATTTTTTGCAAGTTATTTTAATATAAAACGATAAAAGGGCAATTTTAACGGCGAAAAGTGCGCTTGCAACGCTTAAATGTGATATTAAAAAATAAAAAAGAGTTTTTTGTGTCATTTGGTTTACAAAGTTGACTAGTTATGTTATTATTTTAAAGTACCTATTTCTAGG
Source organism: Clostridia bacterium (assembly GCA_036653655.1). Classification (GTDB taxonomy): domain Bacteria; phylum Bacillota; class Clostridia; order Christensenellales; family UBA3700; genus JAVVTM01. The sequence goes on from JAVVTM010000172.1 coordinate 282, forward strand.
TTTAACAACACTCCGATGTTTTACTTTGATATAGGCGAATTAATATTTGGAGGATTTTAAAATGGAACAGTTTGAAAACAAACAAGAAATTATCAAAGCATTCGCAACTTGCGAAAACGACACTGGGTCACCAGAAGTACAAATTGCATTATTAACTGCAAGAATTGAATCTCTTATCGAGCACTTCAAAACTCACGAAAAAGACCACCACAGCAGGCGTGGTTTGCTACAATTGGTTGGCAAAAGAAGAAATTTGTTAAAGTATTTAAAAGATAATAACATTGATAGATACAGAGCAATAGTTGAAAAACTTAACTTAAGAAAGTAATATCAATTTAAGGACGGGTAACTGCCGTCCTTTTTAATGAGATAATAATGTTGTTGATATAAATTAGTTGAATTGGAGGATAAAATGAAAGAATCAAAGATTTTCAAAACCACTATTGGTGGCAGAGAAGTAAGCGTAGAGATTGGTGGCTATTGCGGTCAAACCAATGGTTCTTGCTTTGTTAGATGTGGCGATACTGTTGTTATGGTTAACGCTACAATGTCTAAAGAGGTTAAACCCGGGCAGGATTTCTTCCCACTTACAGTAGACTATGAAGAAAAAATGTATGCCATTGGCAAAATACCCGGTGGCTTTAAAAAAAGAGAAGGCAAGGCAAGCGATAAAGCTATCCTTGTATCAAGGCTTATTGATAGGCCACTTCGTCCATTGTTTCCTAAGGGCTTTTTTAATGACGTTACCGTTATTGCAACAGCGCTTTCAGTAGATACTGATATTCCACCAGAAGTTTACGCTATGGTGGGCAGTTCAATTGCGCTAAGCATTTCTGATATTCCTTTTGCAGGCCCTACTGGCTCAGTAATTGTTGGATATGTTGATGGCAAATACATTATCAACCCTAACGCAGAACAACGCGAAAAAAGCAGATTAAGCCTTTCATTGAGTGGCACTAAAGATGCAATTATGATGGTTGAAGCAGGCGCTAACGAAATTACTGAAGATGAAATGGTTCAGGCTATTTTGTTTGGGCACGAAGAAATTAAAAAAATCGTTGCATTTGTTGAAGATATCGCTAAAGAAGTTGGCAAGCCAAAACAAACTGTTGCGCTTTATCAACCTAACGAAAATATTTACACAGATGTTCGTGCTTACGCTAATGAAAAAATGGATTACGCTATCGACACTTTTGATAGACAAGAAAGAGAAGTTAGAGAAGAAGCTTTAAATAACGATTGTTTAGAGCACTTTGCTGAACAATATCCAGATGGCGCAAGAGATATTTTGGACACTTTGTATTATTTGAAAAAAGAAAAAGTAAGAGCAAAAATTTTAAAAGATGGTATCCGTCCAGATGGCAGAACATTAACCGAAGTTCGCCCAATTTGGTGCGAAGTTGGCGTGTTGCCAAGAGTTCACGGGTCTGCAGTTTTCACTAGAGGTCAAACTCAAGCGTTAACAACAGCTACTTTAGGCACAATTAGTGAAGTTCAAAAATTAGAAGGCTTAGATGATGAAGTATTTAAGAGATATATTCACCATTACAATTTTCCACCATACAGCGTTGGCGAAGCTAAAACTTCTCGTGGCCCTGGCAGGCGTGAAATTGGACACGGCGCTTTAGCAGAACGCGCGCTTGAACCAGTTTTGCCTTCTGAACAAGTTTTCCCTTATGCAATCCGTACCGTTTCAGAAATTTTAAGTTCTAACGGTTCTACTTCTCAAGCTAGTATTTGCGGTTCTACACTTGCTTTAATGCAAGCTGGCGTTCCTCTTAAAGCTCCAGTTGCAGGTTGCGCTATGGGCTTAATTAGCACAGAAGATAAATCTCAAATTGCTATTTTGACAGATATTCAAGGTTTGGAAGATTTCTTAGGAGATATGGACTTTAAAGTTGCTGGTACTGCAAAAGGTATTACCGCAATCCAAATGGATATCAAAATTAAAGGCATTGATGAGCAAATTTTAAGAAAGGCTTTAGCTCAATCTTACGACGGCAGAATGTTTATTTTAGGCAAAATGCTAGAAGTTATTTCTGAGCCAAGTAAAGAACTTTCTAAATACGCTCCAAAAATTATTAGCTTCAGCATTGATGTTGATAAAATTAAAGATGTTATTGGTTCTGGTGGCAAAACTATCAACAAAATCATTGATGAAACTGGTGTTAAAATTGACATTTCTGAAGACGGCACAGTATTTATCGCTTGTATCGACCAATCTCGTGCAGATAGAGCAAAAGAAATTATTGAATCTATTGTAAAAGATTTTGAAGCTGGCGAAATTGTTACTGGCAAAATTACAAGAATAATGCAATTTGGCGCAATTGTTGATATCGCTCCAACCAAAGATGGCATGATTCACATTTCAAAACTTTCTAGCGAAAGAGTAGAAAAGGTTGAGGATGTTGTTAAAATGGGCGACCTTGTTGAATGTAAAATTATGAAAGTTGATGACAGAGGCAAAATTGAATTAAAACTTAACAAAGTTATCAAAAAAGCTTAATACAGCAGTAAAAAGCTTAAATGTTTAAAGCTTAAATATTCAAAGCTATAAATTTACTAAAAGGCTTTAACAGTTAATCTAAAATAATTAAATCCACCATTTTGGTGGATTTTTTTGCAAATTGTAAAAGCTAATGATATTTGTAAAAAGCTAATGAT
>JAVVTM010000173.1:0-2882 GCA_036653655.1 Clostridia bacterium
ACAATTAAACATTTTTTTTGCTGGCAAAATTTAGTAAATTACCAAAAGGCGTATATGTGTGCCTTATAGTAGTTCACAGCCACCCTTGTATACACTTATGTCTTAATCGACGCAAGTGTATATTTTTTTGCCCAAAACGATTATACAAACTAAAATATAAGTTAGAAAAATAGATATATTTTTTTGCCCAAAACGAGTTTAGCAAGGCAAAGGTTTGCAATTATTGCGCTTAATATGACACGCAATAGAGAGGAGGTTTTTTCTTATATTGACTATCGAGAAATTGCATTGTATAATAAATCATAAGTAGTTGATGTTTTTAATATAATTCTTGTTTTGAGGGAAGTATTGAAAGCTAAAGGCGTTTCTATCGTTGCCGTACTGCATAAACAATTTTAAATTTGGCAAGTATGTCAAAACTTCAAAAAATAATAAATGACGGGTGAATTTATGAATTATTGGGTTTTAAATGAGGAAGATTATGTTGCAACAAGCGCTATCAACGATGATAAAATTGTTTTGTCCAACGGGCTGGTTAAAAGAGAGATTATTTTAGACCATTGTGTTACTGACACTTTTAACAATTTGATAACGGGAGAACATTTTATTAGTTGTGGAATGACTGATTTTGCTTTTATTTGCGATAAAAAGCGCATAGACAACGCAATATCTTTCGTTACGGCGAGGCATGCAAAAATGCTAAAAACCGTTGACTTTTTTGCCAACAGCTCGATGTCGGAAATAAAAGAATATCCGCCAAAAGGGAAAGCGATAGAACTGATTTATTCTTACAACAATTTGCTAATTACGGTTCATTACGAAATTTACGATAGCATACCAACGATTGGCAAGCAAGTTAGCATAAAAAATGTTGGCAAAGATAATGTGATAATTGATAATATATTTACAGATATTATGTGTATAGAAAACATTGACAATCTGTTTATAGATAGCAATTTTAACGCCGCTATGGAATTTTTGGGGCTGAATTTTGCCGAATATACCAAACTTTATGCTAGGCACACTTATAAAACTTTGGAAGTTGCGCCATTGCATAATATGAATGTAACTTTGCGACAAGGCGAAACTGTTGAATCAATAATCGCTTACGAAACGGCATTTGTAGCGGACTACTACGAAGCACGCTTAATTGAAGTTAAAAACATATACAAAACGCTAGCGCCGTGGACTCTTGACTGTTCAGTGTTTTTTCATCTCATAGCCAACAGCGCTCACTCCATCAAAAAAGCTGTTGATTGTTGCAAAGAAGTTGGCATAGAAATGATGATACAGTCTTTTGGTTCTGGCGTAAATATGGAAAGTCAAAACAAAATTTATTTAAACGAAATAAAGCGCGCATATGCCTACGGGCACGAAAATGGCATTAAAATGGGAGCGTACACGCTAGCGTATGTCAAAAATTATGCCCCCGTGTGCTCTCACGAGGCGCTCAACCACGATTATAGCCACATTTGCAGGTGTCTAGCCAACGATTGGGCAAAAAAATATACCGCAAAAATTTTAAACTTTTTGGATATCACAAAAGCTGACGCTATCGAAATAGACGGACCGTACGCAATGATGTTGTGCGCTGGTGGAAAAACGCATCATCATGATGACTTCACCGATTCTCAATATAAGCAATGGAAGCACGCCGTCAGCGATTGGTACAAAGAAATAAGAAAAAGGAATGTTTATATCAACGCTCCCGATTGGCACTTTTTGTGCGGTACAAATAGAACAAGTGTTGGCTATGAAGAAATAGCGTTTTCAGAAAAAAGGCAAGAACAATTAATTACTTCAAGAATTTACTATTACAAAGGAACTTTTACAAAAACTCCTTCGCAAAGTTGGGGCTTTATACCGCTAAATGTTTATCACGGCGGTGGAGCGGAAGCCAAATTTTGTCCAACCGACAAAAACGCATTTGATTACGATTGGGCGATAGCGCAATGTGTTGCCAGCGGAGTTATGCCAACTTTGCGTGGTAAAAAAGTGTATGATAGCTTGCAAGGGAAAAATATTTTAGCCAAATGGATTGCTATTTATAAAAAATATAGGGCTGTTATTAACGGCATTACCGTACACTTTTTGCCACCTCAAATAGATAAAAACAATTTTAGCAGAACCACAGCGTTAGACGCAATATTAAACTTGCGCCCTAAAGGCGAAGTGTGTGGTTTTTTGATGGTGTTTAATCAAACGGATAGAAATATCACGCAAACATTAAATGTTCCACTCTATTATTCTGGGCTAACAGCGCTTGCTTGCCCTCCTCCTCCGCTGGAAAACACAAAAAACTCTGATGTTCCATATCCATTGTATGGCGCTTCCGCAACACCGCTTATTATTGTGGCAAGTGAAAAAAATGAGATACCGCTTATTACTGACAAAAAAGTAGTGGACAAAGATATTCCACCGCTCCCAAAAGCTACACTAACTGACAAAAAAGTAATCTTCTCAAAAAATGAAACATCGGATATTGTGGCATGCATTGACAGCAACGGCAATGCGCAATTAGAGGTGGAGTTGCCACCAATGAGTTATTGTTACTACATTATTAAACAATAAAACAACATATAGCGCCAAAGATTGTACCGAAGATTGGAAATACTTAAAAAAATTAGGAGGAACCTATGAATTTCTACACATTTTTGAATAGTATTAATTATAAAGATTTTGCTTGTTGGCGAAAATGATATAAATATTGATAATTTGTCTAATCAAAACATTTGGATTGAACATTCTGCAAATGATAATAACATTATAATAAAAGATGATAATATTATAACTCCTGATGAAAATATGTTATAATAAATTTATACAATATCTTTTTTAAAAAATATATATTACTGTATTATTAAAATACAGTAATATATATG
>JAVVTM010000174.1:0-2870 GCA_036653655.1 Clostridia bacterium
GATTAGAGAAAACAAATTTGTTTTGGAGAGTAAAACAATTATGGTAAGTGATATCGACAATCATCAAATTCATATTGATGAGCATATTAAAGCGTTGCTAGATTGCGATTCTAACTTTAAAGAAACACAATTAAATGTGCTAAAAACACATATATTGCAACACAAACAACAGTTAAGAGGAGATAATTATGCAGGATAATACATTGGTTGAACAAACTTTAAGCGCCACAAACGAGGTTACCGTTGAGGATAATAACCTAAATTTGGCAGAAGAAGTCTCACTAAAAAAGTTTAAAAATGTGGAAGCGTTGCAAGGCGCATACACAAATTTAGAAAAGGAATTTACTAAAAAATGCCAACAATTAAAGGAATTTGAAAAGGGTAGCGTAAACAAAAACAACTCAATAGAAAATAATATTAAGTTTAACGCAAGCTTAAATCAAGCAAAAACCGAACCTTTAGAAAAACAAAATGTGTTTAACACGCAACCAAATAGCACTGCAAGCGAAAACCGCAATGCAAATGAAAACCGCAACGCAAATGAAAATGCTACTTTCAACGCAAATGAAAACGGCACTGCAAATGAAAATGCAATTAGCGCTAATTTGGAAAGTGAAAACACAAATTTAACCGAAAAAGATACAAATGATGTGGTAAATTTTACCTTTCAAAAACCCGACTGGCACGAAAAAGTAAAAAATTTTTTAAATGAAAACCCCGATGCAAATGATTTTAGCGAAGAAATTGCGCAAGAAATTTTGGACAATGAACAATTGGCGCGCAAAGATGATTGCCTAATGCTTGCCTATAATAAAGCGCTAAAAAACAGCATTATCGAACCTGCAAAATTAATAGATGACGAAAATTTTGTTAATGAACACATTCTTGGAAACGAAAAAATTTTAAATTATGTGTTGCAACAATATTTTAATAGTCTATCGCAAAATCAGCCACCAAAAGTGATTAAAAATGGTGGCAATATTTCTATTACTCCCGCATATAAACCAAAAACAATTAAAGAAGCGGGAGAACTAACAAAAAATATTTTTAATTTAAGGAGTTAATATGGTAAGTATAACAACAGCAGAACAAGCATTAAAATCTGTTTATTTGGGCGTTATTGCCGAGCAATTGAACATTGGCGTTAATCCATTTTTGGCAAAAATTGAGCAAACTAACAGCGATGTTTGGGGCAAAGAAATTATTAAATTGGTGTCTTATGGCATTAATGGCGGTATTGGCGCTGGCAGTGAAACTGGCAATTTACCTGCTGCGGCTGGCAATAATTATGCCCAACTTAAGGCGCAACTAAAAAACCTTTATGGCACTTTAGAAATTAGTGATAAGGCAATGCGAGCATCTCAAAACAGCTCGGGCGCTTTTGTCAATTTGCTAAACGCAGAAATGGAAGGGCTTTTGAAAGCGTCAAAATTTAACCTTGGCAGAATGTTGTATGGCGACGGAACTGGCAAACTTGCAAATGTTGTGGCAAGCTCCGATACAGATTTGTCAAATATTACATTAGATAGCGTTAATAGAGTTGTTGAAGGCATGTTAATTGATACGTTTGATGTTAATGGCAATATCGTGGCTAATTTGTGCGGAAGAAGAATTGTTGCCGTTGATAGAGAAAACAAAGTTATAAGAATTAGCGGTACAAACACAAGAAAACCTGCCGCTAACGATTATATTACAGTGCAAAACTCAAGCGATTATGAGATTACTGGTTTGGAAGCAATTTTTAGCGCTGATGATATTTATGGACTAAGTAGAGCCACAAATTATTGGCTAAAACCAACTATTAAGGCAATTACAACCTTTGATATGACAACTATGCACTCTATAATTGACAAATTAGATTTTAACGCCGGCAGTAATATTGATATGATTTTAGCTAGTTACGCATCAAAATACAAGTACTTAAATTTGCTTGATGTTAGCAGAACTAACGTTGATTATATGACGCTTGACGGCGGTTATAAAACCCTATCTTTTAACGGCGTTCCGTTTGTTGTTGATAGGTTTATTAACGAAGGCGACATGTATTTTTTAAATACTAACGATTTTAAATTGCACCAATTGTGCGATTGGAGATGGATTGAGGGCGACGGAAATAAAATTATCCACCAAAAATCTAACACAGCTACTTACAGCGCAACATTGGTTAAATACGCCGAAATGATTTGTTCTAAACCAATTGGTCAGGCTAAGTTGACAGGAGTAAAATAATGCTAAAACTCATTAAAAATGATATGTTTGATATTTGTAGACAAATTAAAGAATATGATAAAAATTATCTAATATATTTTAATACTAGCATTTTTAAATTTGAACTACATAACACTCGCAAAAAGCCAACTTTACAATTGGTTTTGCCCTTTGATAGGCTTGATACTCGCACACTTTCTTATGTTTTAAAAACACGCATAGAGCGAATGAAAAAGGAGTTAATGGAGATTGATGAGTTTAACGAAAAACTAAAGGCAAGCAAGCAAAATGTCATTTTAGATGAGTTGCAATATAAAAGCAAGCAAGTTGCAAACTATATGTTTCAGGGAGGGGAAAATATCCCCTCTTATGAAAATATGTAAGGAGATATTATGGTAAAAGATGTTTTAATAAGCGCAAGCGAATACCTAAATTTGCCCGATTTAAATTTTGATACCCCAAATAGAGAAACAAGTTTGTTGCTTAAAGCCTTTAATGTTGTGTGTAAAGAACTTGCAAGCGATTACTTTCCGCTAACTCAAATTGACAAAATAGCAAGCTTTGGCGGTAAAATTTTGTATAACAATTTAACTAATAGAGTTTTAAAAATTAACGCTATAAAATGTGAAAAAGGCAATGTAAAATTTAGAGTTTTTTCTTCG
>JAVVTM010000175.1:0-2807 GCA_036653655.1 Clostridia bacterium
ATTTATTCTGTTCTAGTTCCATCATTAAAAATCTAAACATAAAAACATTGCAGTAACAATTAGCGATATTTTTAATATGTGTCAAATTAAAATAAAAAAGCTCACAAATTTGCGAGCTTTAATTTTTTTGGTGTTTTTGAGTTGTAAGTTAATATTCTATCTAAACTATATTATTGTAAAAACTAATATTTATATTAACTATATTATTGTAAAAATATATTTTATTTTAAATTTTATTAATCCAAAACAATATTCATTTAAACCTATTTAATGTAAAAATATATTTTATTTAAACATTATTAATCTAAAACAATATCATATTTAAACTATATTACAATAAAAGCTGATAACTTATTTTGATTTTTACTTAATAGCTAGTTAGTTGTTGTATTATCGTTATTGTTGTCATCGCTATTAGCGTTAGATTTTTCATACGGCGTTACAACCAGATTTTGTTTTTGTGGCGCTAAGCCAATGTTGAGGTAGCCATTAAAAACTTTTGTTTTTAGCAACGCTGAAATAAACGCAATTGAAATTGCAAAGCTAAGCGCGCCTTGACAAATATTTGGGATAATGCTACTAACTGCTTTACCTATGCCACCCATTGCCAAATTTGCAAAAAAGTAACCAGTAACCATTACGATTGCGCTTAAAATTGAAGCGAGCGCAAGGAAAGTTAGTTTGACATAATTTTTTTTCTCTGTTCTAAAAATTTTGTAGGCTAACATACCGCAAATAAAGCCTTCAATGCCTTTAATAATAAAGGTTGGAAGCGCCCAATGCGCATAGCCAGAACAAATATCTGCCAAACAAGAACCTAAACCACCAACTACAAAACCGGGGATAGGGCCAAGTAAAATTGCAGAAGCAAAAATAATGCTATCTCCAATATTAACATAGCCCCCAGTAGCTGGATTAGGTATTTGAATAAACCAAGTAACCACCGTTGTTAAAGCGGTAAACATAGCAATTAAAACCAATTGCAATACGCTTTTTGTTGTGCTGTTCATACCATCTCCTTCTACTTTGGAGAGTTCTAAAAACATTAACGCTAGAAATAAAAAAACCTTCTTCTTACGAAAAAGGAAAGAACACCAAAAAAACTACTTGCACTGCAAATAATCTAGCATTATGGTCTTTCCCATTCAGACTTTACTGACGGTTGTGGAATCTCACCACATCAACTGTTGGGGCTGTTGGACTTGTCTAGTCAAGCTAGCATTACCTCCGGTCGGGTTACACCCTGCCCAAAGTACCTATTTTTATTTGAATATAGTATAATCGCAATGCGAAATTTTGTCAAGCGGGATAACCGCTAAATAAAAACAAAAATATATTAAATTTTACATTGTAACTTATTTGTCAATATGGTATAATACTAATAAACAATTGACAATTTTAAAAATCAAAAGCTATGGCGTTAAAAGCAAGAAGTCAAGCGAAATAAGATGGACGCTAAATCAAAATAAGCAAGAAAGAAAGTTAAATAAGATAGTCATTAAATCAAAAAAGAAAATACAGCAAGCGAAATAAGATGGACGCTAAATCAAAAAAGAAAATACAGAAAGCAAAACAAAATAGGCAATAAATCAAAAAAGAAAATATAGCAAGCAAAACAAGATTGGCACTAAGCAAGAAGGCAAGCTAAAAAAGAGACGCTAAAGGTAAAGCGAATGAAGTGTCAAAAAGTTATAACAAATAAACAAGTAAAAAAGAGGAAAATATGATTAGGTTAAAAGACGTTACAAAAATTTACACAAGTGAAAATAATGTTACAATCGGTATGCAACAGATTAATGCAGAATTTCATCGTGGCGAATTTGTTGCAATAATTGGCGAAAGCGGAAGTGGCAAAAGCACTCTTTTAAATGTTTTGTCAGGCAACCATTCTTATGAAGAAGGCGAAATGTATATTGATGGCAAAGAAACATCACATTACAGCGTTAGCGATTGGGAGAATTACAGGCGCAAGTACATAAGCTATATTTTTCAAGATTACAAATTGGTGGATAGTTACACGGTTTTGCAAAATGTTGAATTGTCATTAATGTTAGCCATAACAAACAAAACACAGCGTATTGCCAAAGCTAAAGAACTTATCGAAAAGGTAGGCTTAACGCCACATTTAAAGCAGAAGTGCACAAAACTTTCTGGTGGACAAAAACAGCGTGTGGCAATTGCAAGGGCGCTTGCTAAAGATTGTCCAATTATTTTGGCAGATGAACCAACGGGCAATTTGGATAGCAAGATGGGCAAAGAAATTATGAACTTGCTGTTTGAGGTTTCTAAGGACAAATTAGTTATTATCGTAACGCATGATTACGAAGATATTGAAGATTTTGCCACAAGAAAAATTCGTTTTTATGATGGTAAAATTGCCGAAGACAAAATTATTAAAAAGGTAGAAAATTTTGATGCGTTGAATAAAGAGGAAGAAATTAAAAAACCAACGCAAAAAGAAATTGTAAAAAAAACAATCAAAAGAGAAGTAAAACATTACACAAATTCTATGCAAGTTGGGTTTAACAATGTTTTGGCAACTCCTAAAAAGTCGTTATTTATGATTGTCATTATGTTTATCGCCATATTTATGGTGTTTTTTTGTGAGGGCGCATTAAAGTATGAATCTTACAGTAACAACATAGTTGATTGCTCGCCAAATAGGATTGTTGCCGTTTCTAACCAAGGAAAGTTTACAGATGAGCAAATTAAGGTTATGGAGGGGTTAGATAACGTTGAAAGTATTGTTTATAATGATGTTTTGCGTGATAAAATGATTGACTGTTGTTTCATTTCAGATGGCGGAG
>JAVVTM010000176.1:0-2776 GCA_036653655.1 Clostridia bacterium
TGGGTATTTCTCCTTAAGCGTCAAATTATAATATCACATTATTTTAGGTTTGTCAAAATGTTTTTGCGATAAATAAATATCTTTTTTGCTTTAGCGTATCAAGGTAAAGCAAGTGTTGTTGCAAAAGATGCCACAAAAATTTAATAGCCAAACAGATATTGGCATATGATATATGTTTGAGTGAAAGCGCATTGTTTAGCGCCACGATGTTATTTGTAAAAATTTCATTATATATAAAGAGCAACATCATTTATAAATAGTTACAATATTAGTAAAAAGTTGCATTATTTATAAAGAGTAACATTATTTATAAAAAGTTGCATTATTTGTAAAAATTTCATTATTAGATGTGGAATTTCTTTTTTATTTCTATTTTTAGTTTTGGGTAACCAAAAAGCACGCCGGTAAGCATAACGATAGCGCTAAAGGTGGCTGATGTTAATGAAGGCCACAGCGTATCATAAACCTTGCACCAATACAAAACGATTGGAATAAAGCCTAAAATGCAAAGCATCATAATTGCGGGCATATTATTTTTGGTTTTGTGCGCCACGGCAAGGTAGATACCTTCGCCAATAATGGAAAAAATAAAGATAAAAGGCAAGCAATATTCTAGCGACCAGTATGTTGTAGATTTTAAAACGCATTGAATAACCACTAAAAGCAAAAAAATGCCAACGCCTTGGATTATAATTTTTTGAGAAACAGATGACCTAGAAAAAATGGTGTTTTGCACAAGTAGCATAGCATATAATAGGATTGCGCCAACAATGCACGACCACATTAATTCTGGAGTGGTAAAAAGATTTGCAGTAAGGCAAACAAGAAAAATGACTAAAGAGCCAATAAAAGATATTTTGGTTAATGTTGGTTTTAGGCGAGAAGCCTTTTCGTAAGTTTTTGGAGGGAAGAAAACAGTAACAGCCGTTTCGCTAGGGGTTAATTTTTCGTGGCAAAGCGGGCAAAATTCTGTTTCGCTTTTTACTTCTACATTACAATATTTACAATGCATTTGGCGCCTCCCAAACATTACTGCTTATTATCACTTTTAAACCTTTTTCGGTTAGGTATCTTGCAAAAAACTTTTCAATTTCGGTATCCACAATGCACCTAGAAAACACCACGTTCATTTTGCCATAAACAGAGCACCCAGACATATTAATTGGGGTGGCTTTAGTGTTGTTTAACCTAAAGCTAAAGTCTTTAACATAGGGGTGTAAATCTTCGGGCATTTCGATAATGCCGACATTGCTAAATGTTGCAGTTTTTTTACTTTTACCAAAAAACAAATTAGCAAACTTAAAAACGCCCAATTTTAAAACGAGAGGAAGGATACGCATTAAAAAGATTTTTTCTGCGCGCACAGTAGTGGAAATTTTGGTTTCGAGCAATGTTTTGTCAACATCGGCACGCAAGTCTTTTTTAAATTCTTCAATAATATCATCAAAAGAGAGTTCCTTATTAAGTGGCACGCCAATGCGTGAGAACAAGGAGAAATTGCGCAAGGTTTTTGAGGCAAAAATTTTACGAAGATTGATTGGAGTAAAAAGTTGAAGCGAGGTGTTCAATTTTGCGCCTTTAACTTTAGTGCAATAAATGCTGTACAAAAACAGACTGCCAAGATATTCGGTAATTGTTGCCTTGTATTGTTTGGCAAGAACTTTTAATGCGTCAACATCAAATTGCATTTCGATTAGCCCCTTGCCGTTGTCAAAAGTGATGCCCTCGATGTGGTAGGCGGATTTGCCTTGCATATCTTTAATTTTTAAATCTTTAATCTTTTTCTTTTGATAATATCTAACAAAGCTATCGTCCACCTCAAGCGCATCGATAGGAGAATATTTTGTAATAATTTTTTCCTCAGTGTCAATTTTAATATCTAGCAAGCTGACATATTCAAAAATTAGGGCTTTCATAAATTCAACAGCGCCCGTGCCATCACAAATAGCGTGAAAAAAGTCGATAGTAATGCGGTTTTTAAAGTAGCTAACTCTAAAGTTATAGCCCTTGCAGTTGCTAAAGGTTATGCGTTTTAAAATGATAGGGTCTTCCTCAAAAATAATTGGTTTGTTAGTATTTTCCTCGAAGTAATACCAAAAGATACCTCTCATCAATTTAACATTAAATGAGGGAAAGCGAGGCAAAATATTTTGTAGTGCGCATTGAAGCGTATCCTTATTTATATCGGTAAACAGTTCGCAAGACAACGCAAATATATTTTGAGTTTTTTTGTTGACCATCATAGGATATATTTTTGCGGAATTATCTAATTTTAACCAATTCATAAAATCTCCCAACAGTTATTATACAATATAATGACAAAAATGTACAACATTATCAAATATTTAAATTTATTTTAAACTAATTCAAATAAAACTCAAATATTAGTTGTTTATTAATCAACACACAAATTTCTACTACCCAAATTATATAAAAGACTGCTAGTGATAGCAGTTTTTTATTTGCAAAAATTTTAAGCGACTTTATTAGGTTTTGTGGGTACAATTTTTTTGTATGTATGTTTTTGTATGTATATTTTTTATTGTTACATTTTTTTATTATTATGTTTTGTATTGTTATGTTTTTGTATGTATATTTTTTTAATTATCTTATTACTATATCTTTGTTGCTACATTTTTGTATTCTCTATTAATATATTTTTGATGTCTTTATATTTTCTATTAATATATTTTTGTAATCATATTATTGTAATTATTTACTATATCTTTATATTTCTCTGTTATATCTTTATTTTGTTATCTAGCGCAATTTGTTG
>JAVVTM010000177.1:0-2762 GCA_036653655.1 Clostridia bacterium
GACAAATCAGGTAATGCAACTTTTTTTGAAGCGTCGCCATTGAAGTGGAACAATTTAGAATTGTCCAATTTAGAAACGCCAGTTTCATCTTTTTTAGTAAAATCAGCCAAAACTGCGTTTAATGCTGTTAATGTTGCTGTATCGCCTTTTTGGCAAGCTATGCCATAACTTTCAAGGCTCAAGTCCTCTGCTTTAAACGCAACGGTTTTGCCAACCTTGTTGCCACAACCAACAAATGCTACTGGCAATATTGCCATTACTGCTATTACTGCTACTAATAATAATTTTTTTAAACCTTTCATTTTTACACCTCGTAAAATTTATTTTCGTTATCGTGATTACACTATAACATATCATATTTTGTTTGTAAAGCGTTTTATACAACTTTTTTGAATATTTTTTATTTTTATTGCATAATAATCAAATATACTGTATAATTGCATATTTTTTTGCATAAATATTGTAATATTCACATTTCAGACAATTTTATTAAGATTAGTGTGCGTTTAAAAATAAAAAAAGATGAGCTAAATGCTCATCTAAATTTTATATCTTTAATTTTTAATACTATTTTTTTGATTTGTTATTGATTAATTATTATAAAACCAAATTTTTGCGTTCTGTACCAATAAAATAAACAACCAATGCGCTTATTCCAACGTGAGAACCTACTAATTGATTTATATAATTGTAAACAATTGGCATATTCATTTTTTGTTGTAACGCCTCGCCCAACACTTTTGCCTTTTCGAGGTCATCGCCGTGTCCAATCATAATAAATTCATTTTGCGCTTTATCAAGTTGGTTAGATGTCATATCAACCATAGTACTAACCGCCTTGCGTATGCCCCTAATTTTAAAAATTGGAGTAACTTTGCCTTTGCGGTTTAACTCTAATATTGGTTTAATATTTAAAATATTGCCAATAAAAACTTGCGCCCTAGAAATCCTACCACTTTTAAACAACCTATCCAAGTCCTCAACGATAAAATAGTGGTGCACTTGCATTTTTGTATCTTCTAACCATTGAAAAACTTGCTCAATGCTTTTGCCTTTCTTTTTCATTTCGTTTGCATAATAAACAAGCAAGCCTTCGCCACCGCCACCAGAAAGTGAATCGCAAATCATTATTTTTCTATCTGGGTAAATTTCTTTAAGTTCGTTACGCATAGCGCACAAGTTGTCAAAACTGCCACTCATTCCGCTTGAAAAGCAAATATGTAAAACATCTTTGCCCTCGCTAAGAATTCTTTCAAAAACTTCTCTTGCCAAATACAAGCTAACTTGCGCTGTTTTTGTTTTTGCGCCTTCTCTAATTAATTGATAAAACTCTTTATCTGACAAGTTTTTATCAATGCCATATTCAACATCGTTAACCAAAAATGGCATTGGGATAATGTCGATATTGTTATCTTTTAAATAGTTATCAAACACGTCTACCGTTGAATCGGCTGTTAAAACATAATTACTCATTTTCACCTCTTTTGTTATTGTTAACCTACAATATTTAACATTTATTATTCAATAAATAACTCTAAATGCTAAAATTATAGTTTGCAAGATATGCTTAACAAAATATAACTATAACTATTTAAAATAACTTACTAAGCTGATGATACTTGCATTAAATTTTAGCTTTTAACGCAATATCTGCTCTTTTGAGCTACTTAAATTACAATATTTTTGCGTTCTGTACCAATAAAATAAACAACCAATGAGCCAACGCCAGCGTGTGAACCAACTAAAGTGTTGACATAATTGTATTTAACTGGCATATTTAATTTTTCGCCTAAAGTTGTGCCAAAAGCTTTTGCCTTTTCAAAGTCATCGCCGTGCCCAACTAAAATAAATTCATTTTTAGATTTATCAATTTGACTAACAGTCATTTCTACCATAGTGCTAACTGCTTTTTTAATGCCCCTAATTTTAAAAATTGGCGTTATTTTGCCTTTACGGCTTAGCTCTAATATTGGCCTAATATTTAACATATTGCCCAAAAATGCTTGCGCCTTAGAAATCCTGCCACCTTTACATAGCCTGTCTAAATCCTCAACAATAAAGTAGTGGTGCACTTGCATTTTGTTGTCTTCTATCCATTGATAAATATCTTCAATGCTTTTGCCTTTCTTTTTCATTTCGTTTGCATAATAAACAAGCAAACCCTCGCCACCGCCACCAGAAAGCGTATCGCTAATTACAATTTTGCGGTCGGGATATTTAATTTTTAAAGTGTTGCGCAATGTGCACAAATTTTCATAACTACCACTCATTCCGCTTGAAAAGCTAATGTGCAAAATGTCGTTACCCTCACTAAGCAACCTTTCAAACAGTTCCTCCGCCTTAAATTGGCTAATTTGAGAAGTACCCGTTTTTGCGCCAGCTTTCATCTTTTGATAAAATTCTTGTATGGTAATAATTTTTTCAATACCATATTCGATACCATCTAAAGTGTACGGCATAGGGATAACCTCAATATTGTTTTCCTGCAAATAGTTGTCATACACATCTGCGGTTGTATCTGTTGTAATCACAAATTTATTCATTTTATACCCTCAATTTTATGGCAAGTACATCACCATAATACCAATACAATTTATCACATTAACAGTTATTTGTCAAGAAAACATTTTTTATAATGGATAATAACTATTAAATTTAAACTAAAATTTACTTACTTTACACATATTTTGCGCACAAAACGCATTTTGTTTGTGTTATTGAGTAGTTTTAGCAAATAATGTGTATTAGCGCTTGTCTTTGTT
>JAVVTM010000178.1:0-2759 GCA_036653655.1 Clostridia bacterium
CAAGCATATTAATATCAAGTAAACCAATAATTGTTTAAGCTTTTTGATTATTATCAAGTAAACCAATAATTGTTTAAGCTTTTTGATTATTATCAAGTAAAACGCCGTAAGCAAGCTTAATTGATAAAGCTAGTAGCTTTAAAATATTTAGACATCAATTTTTTGCTAAATATTTTGAGCAAGGGTGTTTTTTATATTATAATGCGATTTTGTAAAGCTTTAAAATATCTTCAACTGTAATTGGATTTGGATTGCCACCAATGCAAGCGTCAACAATAGCGTCTTTAGAAAGAACCTCTAAATCTTGCGCTTTTATGCCAATTTCGGTAAGATTTTTTGGTATGCCAATATCGTTTGAAAGTTTTTTAACGGCATCTACGGCTGTTTGCGCAGCTTCTTTTAAAGTTTTTTTGCTGACATCTTCGCCCATAGCAATAGCAATATTTTTGTATTTTTCATAATTGCCTTCCATATTAAATTGCATAACAACTGGCAAAAGCACTGCATTTGCAACCCCGTGAGGAGTATCAAACCTTGCGCCAAGTGGGTGCGCCATAGAGTGTACTGCGCCCAAACCAACGTTGCTAAAGCCCATACCAGCAATATATTGTCCTAACGCCATACCTTCACGAGCCTCAATATTGTTGCCATTTGCAACAGCGTTACGCAAATTTAGCGAAATTAATTTGATAGCTTCTAGTTCTACCATATTGCTCATTTCCCAAGCGCCTTTAGTAATATAGCCCTCGATAGCGTGTGTTAATGCATCCATACCAGTTGCGGCGGTTAAGCCTTTTGGCATACTAGACATAAGTTCGGCATCAATAAACGCAATTTTTGGGATATCGTTAGGGTCAACGCAAACTAGCTTGCGATGAGAATCTTCATCGGTAATTACATAGTTAATTGTAACTTCTGCGGCAGTGCCAGCGGTTGTAGGCAATGCAAAAATAGGCACTGAAGCATTTTTTGTGTTTGCAACGCCTTCTAAAGATTTTACATCTTCAAATGACGGATTATTAAAAATAATGCCAATTGCTTTTGCTGTATCAATAACAGAACCACCACCAACGGCAATTAATAAATCTGCGCCACAATCTCTAAACTTTTTTAAACCATTGTGTACATTTTTAATTGTTGGGTTTGCCTTAACATCGCTAAAAATTTCGTAAGGGATTACGCCTTTAACAACTTCAACAATTTTGTCGATAACTTTAAATTTTATTAAATCATTATCTGTTACGATAAATGCTTTTTTGTAGCCTTTTTTTTGGATTTCGCCTTTAAGTTCGTTGCGACAGCCTGCGCCAAAATACGCAGTTTCGTTTAAAACAAATTTTGACATAGTTTTAATTCTCCTTTATTTAATTGTTAATATTTTAACACATTTTTAATTTAAATGCAATACCTATATGCAAAATAATAGTTATATTTATGTAAAGTTCAAAATAGTAGCATAAAAAGCAAAATATATGTTAATATTGTATCTTATTATTTAAGTAAAACACTGCGTTGTTTGCGCATTAAAGCCTTATAAAGCAAAATATATCCTTAATAATGTTTTTATATTGAAAGTAAATTATTAACTATATTTTTATGTAATAAAAGAGCAGAGGACTGCTCAATTATTTGTTAAAGTAATTATTTGTAAAAACTACTTATTCGTAAAGATTAGGTTTGATATCTTCGCTATCAATATTACTTTTGTCATACCATAAACCAGCTAAAGAGATATCTTTTGTTTCTTTGCCTTCAATTGCCATTACTGCTTGTTTAACTGCTTCGTAGCCGATTGCAATTGGGTTTTGAGTTACTGAACCCTCAATAATGCCTTCTTTTATAGCTTGAATTTGCACTTTTCCAGAGTCGAACCCTACAATATAAGTTTCATCAAACTTGACGCTACTATCGCCTTTTAAAGCGTTAATTGCGCCAGTAACAACGCCTTCGTTTGTAAAGTAAAAGTTTCTAAAACCTTGACCATACATTGCGATTGCTTTTTCGCCGTATTTAGAATTGTCGCCGGTGTCAAGTACTGGTTCAATAGTGATAGAAATGTTGCTAAATACATTGTCAGCTTTTGCTAATTCTTCAATTTTACTGGTAAAACCTTTAGAACGGTCGATGCCGGTTGCTGTTGTATCGTGTTGAATAACGCCAATTCTAAAGCTACCTGCTGTTGCTTTTGCGATTTTTTCTTTATTGGCTTTGTAAAAATTTTCGGCAGCGACACCAGCCGCAGAAACGTTGCTTGTTGCAACCAATGCCTTAACGGGGTTTTTATCGCCCAAAGCGTTTAAATCTTCAGCTTTTATACCGCTATCAAAGTGAATTACGGGTATTTTGTTTGCGTGCAAACTTTGCAAACGCTCAACATACCCTGTGGAAATTGCCGAAAACACAACGGCTTTTGGTTGATTGGCAATGGCGTTGTCAAACAATTCTTTTTGTTTGGCGATGTTTTCAGAGCCTTCTTCTCCAGCTGGACCCTTAAAAGTGATGTTGTAATTAAACTCTTTGCCAGCTTTTTCTGCGCCCATCTTGACAGCTTGCCAAAATGCGTGGCTTTCGCCTTTTGCAATAACAGCGATAGTACCCATAGATTTGTCCTTGCAACCAACAAAAGCGGTGCAACAACCAAGCAAGGCAACAACTGTAACAATGCAAATTAATACTTTAAATTTTTTCATTTTACCTCCTATATTTTGTTAATTTAATAGTAATTTTTTTTAGTAGTTATTTTGTTAATATAATTTATT
>JAVVTM010000179.1:0-2600 GCA_036653655.1 Clostridia bacterium
ACTTTAACAATAATAAATGTAAAAAAATAGTTACTTTTACAATAATTAATATTAAAAAAATTAGTTGCACTTACAATAGCACATTTTCAAATAATATTTTTTTGTTTGCATATCATATAGTATGTTAAATAATTTTAAAATTGCGTTCTTTTTTGTGGGCGCTATTGTGGGCGCAGGGTTTGCAACGGGGCGAGAAATTGCGCTTTATTTTGCAAGATATAATGTGTTTGCGCCAATTTTTGCGGGCGTAATTTTGGGTGCGTTGTGCTTTATGTTTTTGTTAATTGGGGCATCGTTAACAACTTTTAATTGCAATCAAAAACTGTTTAAAACTATTGAATTTTTTGTAATGGCATCGTGCATAATTACATATTTGGCAATGTGCAGTGGCGCAGAAATTATTGTAAAAGAAAGTGCAAATTTGCGTTATGTAGGGCTATTAACCGGCATTTTTGTCGCTATTTTGTGTTGTTTTAGTTTAAATTTTTTAAAAAATATCAACTTTATAGTTGTACCGCTAATTATAGTTTTAATGCTTGTGCTTGCCTCAAATTTGACATCATTTAGTGGTGTTACTGCAAAATGCGGTGGGTTGAACGCCATTGCTTACGCCAGTATGAATTTGTTGCTAGGCGGTTTTTTGGTCATAAAAGAGGGCAAAAAAATCAACTTTAAAAATGCGGTAATAATAGGTGTGTTGGTTGCGATAATTTGCATTTTTATGCTTGTAATAATGTATTATATTGTAATTATAAACCCACAAACGCAAATGCCTGTTTTTGTTTTTGCGCAAAATTTTGGGCTTGGTAAAATTAGTGCGTTAATAATATATTTTGCAATATTTTCAACATTAATTGGCGCAGGTTATGTGTTTGTAGATTTTTTTGAACAGTGGTTCGACAAAAAATACTATGCCATTTTTTTGATGTTAATTATGTCTTTTTGTGGGTTTTGGCTACCTTTTGACTACTTTGTTAACACTTTTTATCCGATAATAAGCGTACTGGGCGTTGTTTTTTGCATTTATGGCATTGTTTTGTTTTTTAAATTTAATTTAATAAAAAAAGTTGAGTTAAAATAAATTGTATGATATAATTTTTGTTGAGGTGTATTATGAAATTTGAAAAAAAGGATTTGTTTACAATACCTAACATTTTAACTTATATAAGGTTTCTTTGCGTGCCACTTTTTGTTTGGTTAGCATTGGATAAATCTGTGCAAAACGCAACTATTCCTATGTTGTATCCTTTTATTGTGTTTATGTTCGCTTCTATTACCGACCTTTGTGATGGTTATATCGCAAGGCATTTTAATCAAGTTTCAGATATTGGCAAGGTTTTAGACCCTCTTGCCGACAAAATTTTGCAAGTAACCACAATGATTATTTTAGCGGTTTTTGGCTATATTCATTGGGCTTTTGCAATAATTATGCTTGTTAAGGAGCTTTATATGGTTTGTGGCGCAGGCATTTTGCTTTTAAAAGTTAAAGAAAAGGTTAATGTGCAATCAAATTATTGGGGCAAAGCTGCCGCATTTAGCTATGGCATAGGCATTATTTTGGCTTTCTTCCACATCGAAAAACTTAAAAACTTGTTCTATATCGATTGGGTAATTTTGGGCTTAGGTTGTGTTTTAACAATTATTGCTGCGGTAAATTACACCATACAAATGGTTAAAGAAATTAAAAATTTTAACGGCAAGCAAGCGGTTGGTGTTGCAACAAACAGCGAAACACAAAACGCCGAAACACAAAACAGCGAAACAACAAATAACGAAAATAACAAATAAAAACGCTGAAACAATAAATAACGAAAATAACAAATAAAAACGCTGAAACAAAAAATAAATAGTTCAAAATTGCTAAAAGTTTTTTGGGTAATTTTAATAAACACAAACAAAAGTTATAAACAAGCGTTATTAATTATTAAGTGCGATAAAAAAACGCTAAAAGTTGCAAGCAATTATTTATTATTTTGTGTTAACGGCTGTTTAAAATAAAAAGTGTTAAAAGTTAGTTGACATTTTATTTATTATTATTTAGAATATAAAGACAAACGATGAAGTAAAGGATTAGCGCAATAACTGTTTAAAGCGAGCAACGGTGGTGAAAAGGTTGTAAAAAGTGTTGTGTGAAGGTAGTTATGGAGTTGTTAAGTGAAGTAGTAGTAGCTTAACCGTATCGCAGGCGTTAACTGTTTAGAGTGCCGATTTTTATCGGAATTTAGGTGGTACCACGACTGCTTCGTCCTAATTTAGGGGGGAAGCAGTTTTTTTTGTCTTAGCGCAAGTGAAAAATTTATATATTAGCAAACAAACATAAACAACAATTAACAAATATTAGTAAAAATTGTATTGTGGCGGTAGTTTGCAAAAGATAAAGTGATATAAAGCAAAACGCTAAAATGGAACGCAAAACGCTGAGCTATGCAAACAAACATAAAAATAAACCAAAATAAACTGAGGTGAAAAGTGAAAATGACCATTTTATTAAAAATTTTTGATTGGCATCCAGAAACCTTATTACAACCAAATGTAATTTGTGGTTTGTTAATTATGATTGCAGGTGTTTTTCTTGTTGCTGGCGCACAAAAAATTGGAGA
>JAVVTM010000180.1:0-2592 GCA_036653655.1 Clostridia bacterium
TAGCAAAAACAATAAGACAACCACCATAACAACTGTAATTGGTAGCACAATTTTTAATTTTATATCGTTAAAGTTATCTCGTTCACTGCGATAACCATACATATTAGTAGTGTCAAAAGTTATCCCAAAATTTTTAGTTTGCTTGCCAAAAATACTGTTGGCAAAACTAGAAATTTTGTTTATATCGTTATGGCTAAAATTGCTATTTGTAAAAATGCCATTTTGAGGCAAAACATATCCGCCAAACATTTTGTTAAAATCTTCTGCCGAAATTTGCGTTGCGCCCGATGTTTTACTTTTAACATTAAAAGCAAATTCGTTTGTCGTATCAATAAAGCCGTTTAAAAAATGGATAACTTCCAAATTTAAATTGCTGCCAATTTGCAAGGGGATATTATCGCTGTCAAAGTAGTTGTTAAAAATATTTCCTGCAATTATATCGCCTTCTGCAAGGGATAAATTGATTTGCAAGGGGATTATTGGTAAACGCAACGATGTTGCTTTAGAAAAATAATTGTTGCATATAACCGCAAATTTATTGTAACTATCATCACTATAATCTGCATTGATAAAGGCGTATTTTGTAAATTCCTCTACATTTTTTTCGCTCATAAATATCAAACTAGAAAGCAAATTATTGCTACAAGCAAATGCCCCGTCATTTGAACCCTCGCCTGAGTTTTCTTCGCTTGAATTAACAATATCAGCTGAAAAAATGCTAATATTTTTAAACTTTTCTTCTAGTTGCAACTTGTCATCAAATGCGCCCACTATTTTGCATTTGCCAAAACTGTAATTAAACACTTGTTCTTCGCTAGAAAAAAGTAATTTGCCACCGTTTTCATCAACAAATATATTTAGTAAAAGCGCATTCATAAGGCTTTTTGGCACAACACATTCATATGCCGTTTGCGCTTGTCTTCCACTTAAAATGTCAACATTTAAACCGCTTAAATCATCAGTCAAAACAGCGCTATACTCTTGTTTATTAATAAAGTAGTCATCAATAATATTAATTTCTTTTCCGTTTTTGTCATACATATCAAAAGTTGATGGAATGCTAAATGTTGATGGCATAGAATATACTTTTGCATTTTTTGCGCCTTCTTTTGTTAGCTTGTCTGAAAGCACTGATAAATCGGGCGTAAACACTTGCATTTCTGGCGGTTCAACTTCTGTTTTGTTTTGATTTTTAAATGATATTATCATTGGCTTATTATCTAAATTTTTAGTAGATTGATAAACAACATCTTCATATGATGTCATCGAAATATTTAGCCCCACAAACATAATTATTGCGGTTAAAATAATCATTATTACATTAACAACATTTGTTAGCGATTTTATTTTGTAAAAACTAAATGCGGTTTTTACAGCGGTTTTTGCTTGCAAACGCCCTTTACCTCGCTTGTTTTCCGCTGCGGTTTCCGCTGTTTTTTCGATAGCTTCGGCTGTGTTTTCCTCTAAAACTGTACCGCAATTGTTTGCGCTGTCCGTTGCAATTTTGCCGTCAATTAAGTTAATTACCCTATCTGCAAATTTGTTAACGCTTTCCTTGTTGTGCGACACCAAAATTACCAGTTGCGTTTTTGCAATTTCTTTTAGTTCTTCAAAAATTGTTTCAGTGTTTTGCGTGTCTAAATTGCCTGTTGGCTCATCTGCAAAAATAACTTTAGGTTGCCTTAAAAGCGCCCTTATTATGCTTATCCGTTGTTTTTGTCCGCCAGACAGAGTGCTTATCGTGTTGTTTTTGTGCTCTTGCAATTTGTACTTTTGCAAATAATTATCAATTTTTGGCATATCCACAGGCAAGCCTGCAAGCTCCACCGCAATTGATAAATTTTCTAGCACGGTCATATTTTCAATTAGTTTGTAATCCTGAAAAATAAATGCAAACTGTTGCGCAATTTCACTTTCGGTGCATTCGCTAAGTTCCTTTTTGCAAAATTTTACGCTTCCGCTTGTGATATTGTCGTTTTTTGCAAGCAAATTTAGTAGGGTTGTTTTGCCTGCTCCGCTTTCGCCAGTGATTGCAACAAGCCCCACTTTTCCAATTTGTAATGAAATATCGCTTATCGCAACATATCCATTTTCATATTTTTTGTATACATTTTTTAATTCAAACATTTTTACCTCTTACAACTACTTGTGTTAGATTTATTTCAATACTTTCACTGCAAAAACAAGTATTATTGCTTTTATTTTACATTCAATAACTAATCTTTGCCTTGTTGAAAAGACATTCTAATATTTTTGCTATTAATTTTTTTAATTACAACCATTAATGCGACAACACTAGTAATTAACAATAATGCAATACTAAGCAAAACTGCAAAAACATCAATGGCAAACAAATTATAAAAACCAACATTCATTAATTCTGAATTTATTAAGTAATTTTGCAAATTTGCCAAAAATATACAACCAAAACAAATTGCAAAACCCAAAAATAGAATGTTTAAAAACACTAAAATCAAGCCAAATACCTTAAAATACTCTTTGTTGCTACACCCTAAACTACGCAAAATAACTATGTTTTTAGCCTTATTTTTTACAATATTAATAACATAAATTATTAGCAAAAACAATAAG
>JAVVTM010000181.1:0-2573 GCA_036653655.1 Clostridia bacterium
AATATTAGTACTAATTTAATAAACAGTTTGGCGCACAAAATATTGTTTCTTTAAGTAAAATTGACAATTTTGCTTAAATATGATAAAATAAAAAAATAAACTAACGCAAAATCAATACGAAACAAACGGAAAGTTTATGCAAAATTAGTACAAAATTAATACGAACTAATGTATTGCTTATGCGAAAGTATTACAAAACCTATGAAAAAAAGAATTTAAGGCTTATGCAAAACAAACGCAATGCTAAACTGTGGCAGTAAATGCAAAAAAGGGCAACTTTAGGAGATTTATGAATATAACAGCTATCGAGGGGCAAAAAAACAACAATGAAAAAGTCAATTTATTTGTTGATGGCGAATATTACTGTTCGCTTTCGGTTGATGTTGTGTTCAAAAGCCATTTGAAAATTGGCGAAATTGACGACGCTGAATTTGAAAAAATTGTTGAAGATAATGAGAGGATTAAAGCGTTTACAAGCTTGCTAAATACAATATCACGGGGGGCGTATTGCAAGGCGGAATTGCATAAAAAGCTTGTTACTAAAGGCTTTAGTGTTGATGTGGCGCAAAACGCAATTGACAAAGCAATTGGCTACGGCTACATTGATGACAGCGAATACGCTAAGCGTTTTGTTGCCGAAAAAAGCAAAACTCATGGCGCAAATTATGTTAAACAACAACTAAAATTTAAAGGTGTTTGCCAAGCGGATATTGATGTGGCTTTTGAGGGCGAAGTGCCTGATTGTTGCCTTGAAGTTGCGCAAAAAAAAGCTAAAAATTTAAATTTGGCCGAACAAAAAGATGTGCAAAAATTGGTTAGCCATTTAAACTATCGTGGGTTTGGGTGGGATAGCATCGCTAAAGCGTTAAAGGCACTGCGAGATGATATTGATTAGTTTTGCCTAACTAAATTTACAAAATAAAAGTTAACAAAAACATTTACAAATAAAACGCAAACCGTGCGGAAATTGAGGCGCAAAATGAGAGTGGATATTTTACAATTAATTGAAGAAAACAAGGAAATTAGCGGAGAATATATTGGCAAACAATTTGAAATTAGTAGGTCGGCTGTGGGCAAATATATTACCAAATTAAAAGAAAAGGGCGTTGCAATTAGCTCTAGCAAAAAGGGTTACACCTACACTAAAACTGATTGTTTGTGCGAGGAAACATTAACCTTGCAACTTTTAAAAAATGATATTATTTTGCCATGTGTGGTGGAGGAGTGCGACAGCACAAATACTCTTGCAAAAAGTATGTTGCAAACTAATAAAAACGATTTTTTACTTGTTGCGCCAAGGCAATTGAATGGCAGAGGCAGGCTGGAACGCAAGTTTGTATCTGATGTTGGTGGCGTTTATATGAGTTATTGCTATCATCCAACAAATTTAACCGTTTTTGATAGCGTTAAACTTGTTTTATTGTGTGGCGTTGCTGTTATGCAGGCGTTAAAAAAATTTAATGTTGATGCGCTACTAAAATGGCCTAATGATGTTTTAGTTGGTGGCAAAAAAATTTGTGGCATTTTGCTTGAAAGCGTTTTGAATTGCGAAAGGGTTGACAGCGTTGTTTTTGGGATTGGCGTTAATGTTAACAACTCTTTAACAGAAGTGGAAGATATTGCAACAAGCGTTTGCAAAATTAATAATTGCAATGTTAATAGGGCTGATGTTGCGGTAGAAATTGTTAAAAACTTGCAAAATTTATTAAAAACATATGAAAACGAAGGTTTTGAAAGCATAAAACAAGTTTATTTGCAAAATAGTTGCACAATTGGCAAAAATGTTAAAATAAAAAACAATGGTCAAATTATTGAGGGCGTTGCCGAAAAATTGTCTGCGGAAGGTTTTTTGATTTTAAACACAAAAAATGGCGAAACAAAAATTATTACAGGGGATATTATTAACCAATGAAACAAGTAGTAAATGCGCTTACAATGGCGCAAAGCGACAAATTTACAATAGAAAATTTGGGTGTTTCCGCCTACGATTTAATGAAAAAGGCAGGCGAAGCAATTTTTGCATCATACGATTTTAAAGGTGTTAGCACTGTCATAAAATGCAAATTTGATTGCGAAAACAGCGCTCACTCTGGCAAAAAGTTGCCTTGCAATTGTAAAAATGAAAATGTTTTTAATTGTAACGATATCGCAACAGCAAAAACAGAAAGCGCAGAAAATTGCGAAAACAGCAATATAGCTATTGTTTGTGGCAAAGGCAACAACGGTGGCGATGGTTTTGCGCTTGCAAATGTTTTTTTGGACAACGCTATTTTTAATTTTAGCGTTTTTTACATTGATGGCAAAAGAAGCCCCGAGAGTGAAGCGTTTTTTGCAAGTCTTAATGAAAGAGGCTTTAAAAATTTGCACGCAATTGATGAAAATTTTACTTTTATCAACTTTAATTTTGATGTTATTATTGATTGCTTGTTAGGAACAGGGCTAACAAATGCGCCAACAGGGCTTTACAAAGTTGCAATTAACGCAATAAATAACGCAAAAAACTTAAACAGCAATGCTAAACCATTTATTATTAGCGCAGATGTTCCTAGTGGATTGAACGGAAGCAACGGTTT
>JAVVTM010000182.1:0-2561 GCA_036653655.1 Clostridia bacterium
GGTACAGAATTGACAATTGGCGTTAATGATAAAGTGCCACCTTGTCCAAAATGTAGCAATACAACTTTTGAAAAATTATAATTAAAAGAAGCCCGCTATTTTTTGTAGCGGGCTTTTTACTTTAGTTGTTTTTATTGTTTTAGCTTTCAGTAGCTTTTTACTTTAGTTGTTTTTATTATTTTTATTTTCAGCAACTTTTTGTTCGGTGGCTTTTTTGCCTTTGCTTTCAACAGCTTTTTGTTCCGTTACTTTTTTAATTTTGCTTTCGGCAACCTTATTTGCCACTTTTTTAACTACGCTTGCCTTTTTTTGTTTAGCCAAAACAATTTTATCGGTAACATCATTTTTGTCATCAATATTTTGCAATTGTTTGTTAATATTGCTGTTGTACATCAAATTAAAATAAATTGCCCAATCTTGGTCGTTTGCCCAAGGGTCATAAAAACCGCCTTCCATTTTGTTAACAAATTTTGGATAAACATATGCGCAACTGCCTCTGCCGTTGTTAAACAAGCATAGGTTGTTGTTTAAAACAATATCTGCTAATTTTTGATAGTCATAATCGCCAGTAATTTTTGCATATTTACTGTAAACGCAAGCGTTAATACAACTCCAATAATGCGGAAAAGTATCGCCGTACATTTTTCGTTTGCCAAACCAAAAGCCATCCCAATGCCTTATTGCAATTTTGTTTAAATGAAAACTTGGTTGCTCGCCACAAAACGCCAACAACAATTTTAACTGTTTTTGCGCTTCGTCCAAATATTTTTTATCGTTAGAAATTTTGTAACACTCCAACAAAATATCCACGGCAGGCGCAACAATTGATTGCTCATACTTAACTTCGTGCGATGGATAATTAGTGCCGTTTTCGATAATTTGATTGCCGTGCATTAAAAACAAACCTTTTAGAGTGCTAGCCGTTTCTTTGTCAACTTGGTTAAATGTGTTAAAAATTAGCGACATTGGCATATTAATGGTGTAAAACTTTTTACCGCCCTTTTCGTAATAATGGTAAACAACTTTTTTCAATTTATCCAAATATTTTGCCTCGTTACTAACCAAAAACATATTAAGCAATGCGGTTGCCATTGTAGAATAATTGTACAATCTATCAAAAGCGTACAAATGCGTAACGGGTTTTTCTTTAATTTTGCCTTTAATTGTAATCAATTTGTTGCAATAAAAATCTATGCAAGCCTTTGCGCTGTTAAAATATTTTTCATACTGTTCAGGGGCGCAATTGCCCAACAAAATGCGTTGCAAAATGCTTGTAGCCATGCCAACTCTTTCACGCGCAATATTCCTATCGTTCCAAACAAAATTTTCCACAAACGGCTTATCAATCTCATTGTCATAACACAAAAAAGCACCGCTAAATTTTGGATTAAAAGTTTGCTGATTTTTGATTATAAAATCTAACCTATCCTCCACAACTTTAAGCGGATTTTCAATAATATTCACTTCAAAATAGGTAACAAAATTGTCATAATAAACAAAAATGCGTTTGCTACCCAAGCTATCAAAAGAAAGTTGCAATTTGTAACCGTCATCGGTTTTTTCCACATCAAAAAAGTTATCAATACACTTTGCGTTAATTTTCAAATCATTGCTAATATTTTTAAACAAAACCTCAAATTGTTCGCCCTTATTAAAAGTGTATCCATTGCAATAAATGCCCAAATAACTAGGGAACTGTAAGCATTTTGCCTCAAAATCTTGTTGATTTTCGTAAATAAAAGTGTTCAATTGCAATTCATAAAACTCGTTGTGCTCCAACCTAATCCCCGGCAAAAGCATTGCAAAATCGCCACGGTCGTTGCTGTCCCACGCTCTGTCAACAGCGTATTGAGTAAACTGCCCTTTTGTTACAACAGTTGCCAAGTTTTTGCCCTCTCCACTCATTCTTACGCCTTTAACATATGATGTATTTAAAGCGTGCCAAATGTGAGCGTGGCATTTTGTATTTAACGAAAGATATGAGTTGTCATAATTATCATTGTAATTAACAAATATACCCAAATCGCCAATGTGAGTAACAACCGCATCTTCATTTTCGTTAATAAACTTGTAGTTTTCAACCAAGCAGTTTTCCTCAAGTTTTCGTGTTACTTCAAGCTTTAAATTGTTGTAAAGATACACAAGTTCCTGTGTGTTTTCTTCTTCTTCCTCGTGCGCAACCTCATATTCGCCAAGAGGTGTGCCGTAGGTGTTTTTAGATTCAAACCAATTTAAATGGCAAGCATCATCATTAATTAAAATAGCGTCAATTCCACCATTTTTAGAATTAATTTTTAATTTAAAAAGAGGGTTATTCATATTAGCTCCTTGCTCGTTACGTAGTTTTATATAGCGCTCAAAACTCTAAATTAAGCGCCTTGTTTCCATTTTTTTACAAATATTTTTATTTAATTTACAAATATTTTCATTTAATTAACATTTTTTTTGTTTTAGCTACAATTGTTTACTTCCAACTGTTTATTTACAATTGTTTTTGTTATATTTTGTGCGCTTTAAAATATTATGTTCCACTCATTTTGTAGTGTATTTTTTAGCGCCTT
>JAVVTM010000183.1:0-2557 GCA_036653655.1 Clostridia bacterium
CTAAAATAGAAAATATACCTTTAACATATTTGCTCATTTCCCCTTCGGGCAAAATAATATCAAGCAAAACGCCCAGCGCCACAATGCCAACAATACTCATAATCCACGCATAAAACATCGCACAACCTCCCACTTTTTAATAGCGTTTAACACTTTGCAACACTATTTGCGCTAATTTTTTTTTATCTTGTTGCTTTTTATCTTGCGTTTTACCCTGTTGTGTTATTCAAGCTTTTGCGTTTGTATAATATGTTTCTTGTTGTGTTATTCAAGCTTTTGCGGTTGTACTAAAATCTTGCGTTAATACTTTTCGGTATTAATTTTGAGTTAGTACTTTTGCGCTAATCAAGCTATCTACACAACTCCCAAATTGCAAGTGTAAATAATTAGCATTATCATAATAAAAAACATATTTGTTACGCCCAATATCGCAACAACAAGCAAAATTAAATTGTTGCTAATGTTGTAAAGCAATTCGCTAATTCTTTTGTCGCAAATTGGCTCAACTATGCCCGAAGCAAGACGCAAACCTAATAAAAATATTACAATTTGTATGAGTGGCAACATTACAATAAACAAAATAATCAACAATCCCACAACGCCAATAGAATTTTTAACCAGCACCATACTTGCCATTACCAAATCAAAACCGTCCGACAAATAGCCACCCAAAATTGGCACATAACTAGAAATTGCAAATTTTGCTGATTTTACGCTAATATTATCCGCAACCGAACCAATTAACCCTTGCACCGTTACAAAACTGACAAACAAACCAAATACCGAACCCAAAACAACTTCTGCCGTGCTTTTTAAAAATTTGGTCAACTTTTCTAATTTAATATTTTTTGACAAGTTGCCCACAATACAAAATATGATGCAAGCAATAAAACAAGGCATAACAAATTTAGAAATTATGCTGACAATAACCGTGCTTGCAACCGCCATCATTGGTTTGTAGGCAGAAACGCTGACAACTCCGCCCAAAGCGGTTACAAGCGTAAGTAAAATAGGAAAAATCACATTCATTAAGCCCTGCATTGTGTTAATTGTGTTTGAAGTGAGGGCGATAATTTTTATAATATGCCCCACAACCAGCACAATTATTGCGCTGTAACATACAAAATAAATTATTTCCGTTGTGCTTTTGCTCATAAAATTGCTAGAAATGCCATCAATTAAGCTAAACAAAATTGCAATAGCCACAATGCAAATTAAAATTGGGATAAACGCAAAAATCTGCTTACCCACAATTTTACAGCACATATTAAAGGCTTGGTTAAACCCGCCATTAAATTCGCCCTTGGTAATACTAACTAAAAACTCTTTAATTCCGCCAAAACTTGTTCCGTATTCTCGCTCCATTTGCAAAAAATACTCGTCAAATTCTGACAAATCCAAATCTTCCAACTGCTTGGCAATCTTGTCCTCTAGCTGTTTAGAAACATCTTCTTCTGCAACGCAATTAGCGCCAAAACTTTGCAAATTTTTGCACGGTAAGCAAAATGGCAAGCAAAAACATATTAAAAATACAACGATAAAAACTAACTTTTTCATTTTACCAAATCTCCAATTGTTTGCAACCGCCACCAGACACCCAATATCGCTATCGCTTTTGACACTATTTGCTACAAGTTTTTTATGCTTTTTATTTTTAGTTTAAAAATTAAACACATTATTTTACCAAATCGCTAACTGTTTGCAACCGCCACCAGACACTCAATATCGCTATCGCTTTTGACACTTTTTGCCTCAAGTTTTTATGCTTTTTATTTTTTGTTTTAAAAATTAAAACACATTATTTTACCAAATCGCCAATTGTTTGCAACATTTGCATTATAATTGGCATTGCCATTAAAAAAATTGCAATTTTACCACATAGTTGAACTTTTTTTGCCAGCGAACCACACTCGTAATCGTTGCAAACGCTTGCCGAATATTCCGTAACATACCCCACGCCAACAATTTTTAACAATCCCTCAAAAAGCTTGTTATTGATGCCTGTCTTTTCAACAATGCTGTTAAACGCCAAAACAACGCTTTGCAAACTGTGCAATATGATAATTAAAATAATAATGCCACTTGCAAGCAACGCCATAACGGCAAATTCCGATTTTTGCTGTCGCAAAAAACTAACCATAATCGCCCCAATAATGGCAATGCCAATAACCTTAAAAATGTCTTCCATAATTACACCTCTTGCAAGCTTTTTGCAACTAATACAAGCGCAAAATAGATTTAATGCTGTCAACCAAACTGCCAGCCATATCAACCAGCATAAAAAGCACAATCATAAGCCCTGCCATAGTTGTAAAAGTGGTAATTTCTTCTTTATCACATTTTTTTAATACGCTATTTACTATCGCTGTTAACAATCCAACGCCTGCAATTTTAAAAATAATTTCAATACCCATATTCCCTCACACCACCAAAATCATTATTCCTATGCCAAATAAAATGCACATATTTTCTCACACCACCAATATCATTATTCCTATGCCAAATAAAATGCCCAATTTGTACGCTAAACCGCCTGTAACTTTTAGCTTTTTTTCTG
>JAVVTM010000184.1:0-2528 GCA_036653655.1 Clostridia bacterium
TGGATCACCTCCTTTTAAGGAATCGCAAATGCGATATCTTTAAGTCGAGATTAGCATCAGCTAATCGCTCGCAAGAGCAAAAATACGACAAGCATAATTTTAATCTTTCTGTTAGTTAAAAGTTTATTTTAATACTTCTTTAATGCAATTATGCGTTTTAGAAGTTTTTTTTTATCCTTTGCAATGAGGAATGTTGATATCCTCAAATTTAGAGTCGTTAAAATCTTTTAATAAATTAAATATTATGATAGGGTGGAATTAATTTTCCGCCCTATTTTTTTAGTTTTATATAAAACAATTGTAAAACTTTAAGTTTAGATTGACATTGTTACCTAATAATTATAAAATAAGGGTATGTTTTATGTAATGCCGTGCGAAGATAAAAAAATTATTGATGATTTGAGCAAAAGTATTTTTAATTACCCCAATAATTTTGAGGGCAATTTGCTTTTGTTTGAGGATAAAAAGCCTATTGGTTTGTGCAATTTTCAAATTTTGGAAGCGTTTCATATTTGTAGGATTGGAGTGCTTGATTGTTATGAAAAAAGCGCTAAAGATTTTTTTTGTAGGGTGGTAATTTTTAAAGCGTTGAACAATAAAATGCTTGTTGTTGATTTTGTTGATGATTATTATAAACAATTTGGGTTCAAAATTAAAAATAATACTATGGTTGCCTTAAGTGAGGAAATTAATTTTCCTAGCGAATGCAAACATTAACAATTTGGGTTTAAATTAAAAATGATACTATGTTCCCTAAGGCAAGTTAGTTTTCTTAGTGAGTGAACATTAAAGGAGATATACTATGACGGATATTGAAATTGCAAATTCTGTTGAGCTAAAAAAAATTGGCGAAATAGCAAAAAAACTATCTATCACAGAAGATGAGTACGATTGCTATGGCAAATATAAGGCTAAAATTAATGTTGCGCCAAACAAAATGCGTGGCAAATTGATTTTGGTTACAGCAATCAATCCAACTCCTCTTGGAGAGGGCAAAACAACCGTTTCTATTGGTTTGGCTGACGCCATAAGCGCAATAGGCAAGAAGGTGTGTTTGGCATTGAGAGAGCCTTCTCTAGGGCCTGTTTTTGGTATAAAGGGCGGTGCTGCTGGTGGCGGACGCTCGCAAGTTGCGCCAATGAGTGAAATTAATTTGCATTTTACTGGCGATATCCACGCAATAACTGCCGCCAACAATTTAATTTGTTCAATTATCGACAACCATATTACACAAGGTAACGAGCTAAAAATTGACACAACAAAAATTACATTCAAGCGTTGTATGGATTTGAACGACAGAGCTTTGCGCAGTATTGTTTGCGGGCTTGGCAGTGGAAATGGCGTTCCTCGTGAAGATGGCTTTACAATAACGGCAGCATCTGAAGTTATGGCGGTGCTTTGCTTGAGTGAAAATTTGATGGATTTTAAGCGCAGAATTGGCGAAATTGTTGTGGCTTACGACAGTAACAACCAGCCTATTTTGGCACGACAACTTGACATTCAAAATGCGGTTACCATACTTATGACAGAGGCTATTAAGCCAAATTTGGTGCAAACGCTAGAGGCTACGCCTTGCATTATCCACGGTGGGCCTTTTGCAAATATTGCGCATGGTTGCAACAGTATTATCGCAACAAAAACAGCGTTATCGCTTGCAGATTACGTTGTTACAGAGGCGGGTTTTGGCGCAGATTTGGGCGCAGAAAAATTTATTGATATTAAATGTAGGCAAGCGGGGATTGAGCCAAGCGCAATAGTTTTGGTTACTACCGTGCGAGCGTTAAAATACAACGGCGGAGTTGCCAAACAAAATTTGATTGGCGAAAACTTTGAGGCGTTAAAAATTGGATTGCCAAATTTGTTGGGGCACATCGAAAACTTGACAAAAGTGTTTGGCGCAAATGTAATTGTCGCAATTAACAAGTTTGTAACCGACACCAATGCCGAAATTGATTTTATTAAAAACGAATGCAACAAATTGGGCGCAGAAGTTGAAGTTAGCGAGGCGTGGGAATTTGGCTCTAAAGGCGCAATAAATCTTGCTAAAAAAGTTGTTGATACGGTGGATAATTGCAAAACACACATTAAGTTTGCTTACGATATTGAGGATAGCATTGTTGATAAAATCACTGCGATTTGCACAAAAATTTACGGCGCAGGCAAGGTTGAATTTACGGCAAAAGCGTTGAGTTCTATTAAAAATATTGAAAATGCAAAACTTGATAAATACCCAATATGTATAGCTAAAACCCAATATTCATTTACTGATGACCAAACAATGTTGGCACGGCCAAAAGGCTTTGTTTTTCATATTAATGATGTTGTGTTGCGCAATGGCGCAGGGTTTATTGTGGGTATTGCGGGCAATATTATGCTAATGCCGGGTTTGGCTAAAGTGCCAAGCGCTTGCAAAATGGAAATTGATGAAAATTTAGTCATTAAAGGATTATTTTAATATGGAAGAAATTAT
The DNA here is from genome assembly GCA_036653655.1 of Clostridia bacterium. GTDB lineage: Bacteria > Bacillota > Clostridia > Christensenellales > UBA3700 > JAVVTM01. Next base: position 2,471 of record JAVVTM010000184.1, read on the forward strand.
TTCTACTAATTTTATTGAAGAAATTATTAACGAGGATTTAAGAGAGGGTAAACATACA
>JAVVTM010000185.1:0-2507 GCA_036653655.1 Clostridia bacterium
AATGGCAATTGCGCTTGTAGTCGCAATGTCAGCAGTGGCACTAGTAGGCTGTGGTGCGCCTTCTAATGATCTTGCAACATTTTTAAAGTCTGCGCCACAAAAAGCAGAAACCGTTAATCTTTTGTCGCTAGATAATGCGCCAAAAATAACAGCAGATTTAACTTTTGATGCAGGTAAAAGCAACAAATATGGCATTGTTTATATGAAGAATACCGTTATAAACAGTGAAAATGTAACAACCTATGCAATTTACAATGTGGCTGGTAAAACATTAAGCGGTTGGATGGATAACTTAACTACTATTAGAATATCTGATAACAATGGCATTAGTGTGCGTCTTTGGGCTAGCAACAATAAAAATGGCACAACCGATATTTTGGATAGCACAGCAGCCATAATTTGCACAAGGCCAGCTAATGATATTAAACAACTAACATTGTTACACCACGGGTATGGAGAAGTTGCAAGCGGTGTTGATTTAATTATGTTTAAATACGGAAACGACACTTATATGTTAAAAGATTACAAAAAAGTGGATAGTTCATCTTCTGCATTAAATAAAAATTTGTTTGAAGTAATGCAAAATGGAAACGCAGAAATTATAATAGGAAAAGATATTATTGTATGTTTAGATGACGCAAGTATAGATTTGTATGACATTACAAATTATGGTTTTCAATATTCTATAGATTTTTCTTCAATATTTACTTCTCAAACAGCTTCAAGCAAAGCTATACTACTAGATGACCAGAATGTTTTTATTCAATTAATGAAGATGTTGCCAAAAGAAGCAAAAAAATATGATTTTATTGAAAACGATATTAAAGTTGAAATGCTAAACTATATTGTTAACACTAAAGATTCTTCTATTAAAGAAGTGGAATTTGATTATTTATTAGAGGGTAGCGTAGCTAATGCACAAGTTAATGGCGAAAGTTACAACTGTAGTTTTGCAAATTACACTCTTGCTAAAAAAATAGAAAACAACGCATATGCAGAAAGCAACAGCTTGATTGCTTTTGACAATAATATGAAAGTGTTATTTGCAAGTAACAATGCAATGTTTGCTAATGCAGAGGACATTGTTCAAGTAGCTGATGATAAATTTGCTGTAATTACTTACAATTCTACAACAATTATTAATATATCTGGCGTTGTTGAAAAACAATACAACCAAAATTTGCAAAGGACAAGCGAGCTTGTTTATGGCGTTGGTTATAGATTGCAAGATAGCACATTGGTAGATTTTGCAGGCGAAGTTTTGTTTAATCCAGCAAATTGTGATGTCATTGATCAATATAATGGCGTAACATTTTTTAGTGAATCTGTTTACAACGAAACAAGTAAACAATATGAAGATGTTTATTACAGACAAAATAATGGCGAAGAAAAAGTTAAGTTAAACGCAGAACCAATTATGGAAGATGCAGTTTATATAATTTATGAAGCTAAAATGTGCGCCGTTTACGACAAACAAACCGCAAAGGAAATTGTAAAATTTGATAGTTCGTTAAATACAAATTCTATTAACAAATTATTAGATGGCACAATTATTGTCAATTTAAATGGCGTAAGTTCTATTATTTGTGTTGACTAAACTTAAATAACAGTCAAATTAAAGGAGAAAAAATGAAAAAAAGATTAATATTATCTTTAAGCATATTGCTTATTGTGGCGATGTCTGCAGTAGGGCTAGTAGGTTGCGGAGGCGTTCCAAACGATTTTAAAGCGTTTATCAAGCCCGTTGCAAGGACAACAGAAACCACAAACATTAAAGAATTGGCAGTGCCAACAGTAGATTATGGCATTGTGAGTGATGAAAGTTGCAGATTTGCGTTAGCATTAAAACATAAAACAAACGCTGATGATTATGCGTTGTTTAATGTGGAAACAGGCGCAATGGTAAAATCAAAAACCCCTTTTAATTTTTATAGTGTGTTTGGGGATGGGGTTGAGCTTTGGTTTAATGAAGTGATAGTTAACGCTAGCAGCACATACAATATTGTTGATTGCGAGGGCAAAGTGTTGTTTAATCTGTCACAAAATGATTTAAATAATGACAGGATTGAAAATATTACTAGTCAACAAAAATATGACACTAAGGTTTTGAAATACAAAAACACTGTTTGCTATGTTAAAGACAGCAAATTAATTGGCAGTAGTAATGACACTTTAAACAAATCATTGTTTACAATGGCAAGCGAACCCAATGTTGAAACAGTTTTTGGTAAAGATGTAATTATGCAATCAAACGGTCCGATACTTTCATTTTACAATGCAAAAGATTTTACATTTGAAAAGTCAATTGACTTGTCATCTTTAAAAAACTCTAACAGTACAGTTAATTATTTGGGGTTGTTAAACAATAAAAATATTGTTGTTCAAGTTATAGAGAAATTGCCAGAGGACGCTAAAAAATATCAAGTGATGTACTTTGGTTTTAAAATTAATCTGAAGACATATGTTTTAGATGTTAATACTGGGGAGAGTAAAGAAGTAAAATTTGA
>JAVVTM010000186.1:0-2481 GCA_036653655.1 Clostridia bacterium
AACAAACTTTATTATTACTCCAACAGCCGCTGGTTCAACAATTGGCACTCAAACTATAACATTAAAATTAAAAGATGCTGGGTACAATTTAGATACTGAAGGCAAGCTAGAAAGTACTATTACAACCACATTTAATATTACAGTTGCAACACCACCAACACCATAAGTTGCAAAAATCTAAAAACAATATGTCAAAAAACAAAAGGATAATCGAAAGATTATTCTTTTTTATTGTTGTAATAGTAAAAACCAAAATTATAAACTAAAATAATAAACTTCAAATAACACCGCTCAAAATTATAACAACCTACAAATTTATTTATTTTGAGCGCAACTTAAAGCGTGCGCTAACTTTTAAGCAAATCGCAATTTTCTAAAAAATCATTAATGTTAGTGTAGCCCAAAAGGTCTAAAAGATAAATTACATAAGGGTTTTGCGCAGGCGTAGCGTAGGGCGAACTATTTGCGTATTCAACAAGTTTTGCCTCCGTTTGTTGGCTAGGCAAAAGATTTTTTGCGCCACCTATGCAACCATTTGGGCAAGCCATTCCCTCAAAAAAGTTGGCGGTTGTGTTGCCTAACAAAATGTTTTCTAACAATTTTTTGCAATTAGGCACACCACAAGCCACCTCGTAGCTAATTTGCAGGGCGCTATCTAGGGCGGTTACTGTTGTCGCAATCGCTTGGCTAACGCCTCCGCTTTTGGCGTAAATTCTGCCAGCGGAAGAAGAATGTTGCTTGTTTTCCTCTTTTAAATTACTCAAATTTAGGTTAAAAACATCAAACATATCCTTGAGTTCTTCAAATGTTAGCACGCAGTCTATGCCACAATTTTGTATGTTTTTTGCCTCAGCTTTTTTTGCTTGGCACGGGCCAATAAAAATGGTGTTTGCAGTGGGCACAAGTTTTTTTATTATTCTGCCAGCAACAACCATTGGCGAGGCGCTTTGAGGCAAATGTGCGCTAAGTGCGCTAAATTGTTTGTTAATTAACGCAATCCAAATTGGGCAACAGCAACTTGTAAGTTGATAGTTGTCTTTGTGGTATGTTTTAAATTCTAGCGCCTCTTTAAGCGTTATAATATCGGCAAAAGTTGCAACCTCAATCACTCCCCAAAAGCCAATTTTTTTTAATGCGGAGCGCAATTGTCCCACGCTAACGCCATCAAATTGCCCCACAAAAGCGGGCGCAAGTAGCGCAAAAGTTGGTGTTTCTAGCTTAAGCAAATTTATTGCGGTAATGGTATCCTTAGAAAAAACTAAATTTTGGCTTGGGCAAGCTTTAACACATTCGCCACAACCAACGCAACAGTTTTTGTCAATTTTAACAATATTATCCTCAATTTTAATTGCGTTAAACGGGCAAGCTATGGCGCATTTGCCGTTGTCCTTGCAATCGCACTTGTCAAGCGACCAAACTGGCGCAAAATTTTGCGGATTAAGCAGGCAATTTAGTTGATTATTATTTTTGATTGAGTCCTTAATTGGCAAGTTATTTGCGGTTTGTTTTGTTACATAATTGTACAATTCAATAAAATCCATATTAACTCCTACATTAATTGTGCTAAATTTTAGCAAAATAATACAAAAGTTAATTTAATATGCAAAGATAGGTGGATAAAGTCAAAAAATTGTTGTATAATTAAAAAAAGAAGTCTTTGTTTGCGTTATCAAAAACCTTAGGGTTGCAAAATAAATATAAGATGTTGTATAATTAAAAAGGAGTTTTTATGAATATTTTACACGATATTAATCCGGATAGGATAAAAAAAGATGATTTTGTTTGCGTTATCGAAATACCTAAGGGTTGCAAAAACAAATATGAGTTGGATAAAGAAACAGGAATGTTAATTTTGGACAGAATTTTGTACACCTCAACTCACTATCCTGCAAACTATGGTTTTATCCCACGCACGCACTGCGATGATAACGACCCTCTTGATGTTTTAGTGTTATGTAGCGAGAATATTGCTCCATTATCCCTTGTAAGATGCTACCCAATTGGTTGCATTAAAATGATTGATGATGGCGCAGAAGATTGCAAAATTTTGGCTATCCCGTTTAAGGACCCAACTTACAATTGTTACCGCAATATTAACGCATTGCCAAGGCACATTTTGGATGAAATTATCCACTTTTTCCATGTGTATAAAGAGCTAGAAGGCAAAAAAACCGCATCATTAGAGTTGTGCGATTTAGAAGAAGCCTATTTAGATATTGAAAAGGCGATAAAAGAATATAAAAACAAATTTGGCGAGTAAATTTGTGCGTTAAAATATCTTTAAACAAACAAATTATAATTAGCGAAGCAGTTGTCGCTATGTAAATTTTTGTGTTTAATATTATAATAAAATCAAATAAAATTATAAAAAATTAACGCAAAATAAAAATAATATAACGCAAAATACAAATTATTTGATATAATATTACAAGAAAAAAACATATTATAAAAAAATATAAAAAAAGATATTAAGTATAATAC
>JAVVTM010000187.1:0-2426 GCA_036653655.1 Clostridia bacterium
GCTTTGCTTGCTCACTTGTAAAAGGGTAACTATGATAGTGTATGGCGCTTATTGTCATACCTTTTTTTGCCATTTTGTAGCCAGCAACGGGGCTGTCAATACCACCAGAAAGCAAAAGTAACCCCTTGCCTGCGCTACCAATTGGCATACCTTGTTGCCCCAAAATTACTTCGCTAAAAATGTAAGAATGTCCCTTTTCACGGATATCAACATTGACAACAAAACTAGGGTTAAACAAATCAACCGTTGTGCCAACGCAATTATCCAAAATAAAACCGCCAATATCACTGGCAATTTCGGTTGAAGTTTTAGGTATTGATTTATCCGCTCGGTTAACTTTAACTTTAAAAGTGCCTGCCTTAGAATATTCTAGCGCAACATTTTTAATAACATCAATATCGGTTTTTACTTTTGTCGCAGGGCTAATTGAATAAATGCCAAAAACTTTTTTCAATTTTTCTAGTATGGCAAAAAAATCTTCCTCGCCAAAATTTTCGATAAAATATCTACATTGCGACACAATAAGCTCATATTTAAAGCCTTTTAGCGCAGTTTTAATGTTGTTTATTAAACAATTTTCAAAAAAGCCACGGTTACGACCCTTTAAAAATATTTCTCCATACCTAATTAAGATAACTTTTTGCATATTTCTTCCTCTACTGATGTATTTTTTTATAATTCATTACTAAAATATTTTTATATATAATTCAATATTATATATTTGTTTTTATTATTAATTCAATATGATGTATTATTTACTTATAATTCATTGGTTTTTATTAAAATTTTGCATTAACAGCTAACTATTATATTCCAAAATGTTTTGTAACTCAGTTTTCATTGCCTCAATAAAAATATTAATTTCCTCGGTTGTATTTGAAAAATCAAAACTAACACGCAACAAACCATTTTTGTATTCTTGTGGAACATTTAAAGCGTTTGCAATGCGATAACTTGCTTTTTTTGCAGAACAAGCGCTACCATTGCCAATGTAAATTTGGTGTTTTTCTAAGCTGTGTAAAAGAATTTCTGATTTTATATTTTTTATTGCAAAATGCACAATATGGTTAGAAGTTGTTTCGTTAGAGATTACTAAAACATCATCAAATTGCTTTAATTTGCTAATAAAATAGCTTTTTAACTGTAAAAGGTGCTCGGAAGTTGCGTTAAAAGTGTCAAATGTTTTTTCAGTAGCAACTTTAAAAGCCATAATAGACGCCACATTTTCCGTTGCAGAACGCAAGTTTTTTTCTTGTCCGCCACCAAAAATAATTGGAGTTAATCGTACGCCTTTTTTAATATAAAGAGCGCCAATACCCTTAGGCGCATGAATTTTATGCCCACTAATGCTGTAAAAATCAACACCCAAATTTTTTAAATTTACATTAATTTTGCCAAAAGCTTGCACGCCATCACTATGAAAAAAAGCATTAGGCGCAAGAGATTTTGTAAGTGAAACAAGGTTTTTAATATCATTAATTGCGCCAGTTTCGTTGCAAACATTCATAATGCTAACAAGGCTAACTTCATTTGTCAACATTTTTTTAAATTCTTCAATATTAACAGCGCCATCTTGATTAACTGGAATTAATTGCACATCAAAACCACGGTTTTTAAGTTCTAATGCGCTGTTGTAAATGGCAGAATGTTCAACATTAGAAATTAAAATTCTGCTTTTATTGCGTTTAAAACAACCAAACATCGCCATATTGTCGCTTTCCGTGCCCGATGCGGTAAAAATCAATTCATCTGCGCTTGCGCCCAACTTTTTAGCGATAAAACTACGCGCATCATTAATGCAATTTGTAACCTCAATTGAAGGATGATAAAGTGCGGAAGGGTTAAAAAAATTGTCGCAAGCGTAAGTTTTATAGGCTTGCAAACATTCTTCAAACATTTTTGTTGTAGCTGCGTTATCAAAGTAAATCATTTTTCTCCTAACAATGTTAACATATATTTATCTAAGTTAAGCAAATAAAATTTATCTCCATATTCTAACATAAATTTGTTTAAAGCACAACTTTTAGAGGTAGCGTCAACAAAATTTTTACAATTACTTTTGCCTTTATTTTGCAAATTATCCACTTTTTGATTGTTGCGCTGCAAAAATGCCTCTGTTTTGCAACAACCCGCACTAAAATTGCCAATATTTTCATTTTGCGTTGGCGCTTCTGTTTTTTGATTGTTGCGCTGCAAAATTGCCTCAGTTTTATCCTCGTATGGTGTAATTGATTTAATTTGGCTAACATTGACGCTTAACAAGCATTTTTTAATAAAAACATTAATTTTCATAACCGTAAAACAACCGTTAATATAAGTGTAAGTTATCGTTTTGCTAAAATATTGACTAAAATGTCTTAAAAGTACGCTAAATATAATGTTAATAAAAATAAAAACGCACAGCCATCTAACACCCCAAATGCTTT
>JAVVTM010000188.1:0-2378 GCA_036653655.1 Clostridia bacterium
GTAAAAAGTTTGGTTCGTAATCCTTTTTAACCGCCCAATAACTAATGCCGGCTGTTTCTAACAACCTGTAATAATTGTTTAAACACTCTTTAAAGTTGTCGTAATTTCTGTTTTTATCTTGTGTCCAAGCGTTTTCGGCAATAGCCCCTAATCGAGGAAACATTTGATAACAAGCACGGCGCATTTTTGGCACATATTCTGTCCACAAACACCCTTCTATGCCAAGCTGATTTTTAAAATCGGGTTGTCCGCAGTACGCCGTTTTTAGGCTAATCATATTGTATGGAAAATCCAAATAATTGGCGCAACTTGATGAGCTTAAAATTTGCCTATTTTTGTCTGCCTCCTCTTTGCAAGCGTGCTTAAATTGCTCATCGCCGTCCCACATTTGCCAAGCGATATCGGCATCCATTTTGCCACTAATTTCCGCCTCGTTCCACATCATTGCAGAAAAGCCCTTTGACTTTAAATGCGCATTGATTCTATTTAGAAAATAGGCTTGCAATTCATTACAATCTTTTAGCCCCTTTTCTTTAATTACTTTTTGACAATCTGGGCAAATTTCCCACCTGTGTTTATCTGCTTCATCGCCACCTAAGTGGATAATTTTGTCGGGGAACATCGCCATTACTTCATTTAACACATCAAAAACAAACTTAAAAGTTTCCTCCTTGCCTGCGCACAAAATGTCGTGTTTTACGCCCCAATGCGTTGCCACCTTCAAATTGCGTTTGAAGCAACTTAAATAAGGATAGCTTGCAATCGCCGCCACCATATGCCCCGGCATATCAATTTCGGGGATAACTTTAATGTTTCTTTCGTGGCAATATTGTACAATTTCTTTTATTTGCTTTTGCGTGTAAAAACCTTTGTGCTCCTTGTGCGAAAAATTTGTGCCAGCACGGATACTGCCAATTGAAGTTAAATTTGGATACTTTTTAATTTCTATCCTCCAGCCTTGGTCCTCTGTTAAGTGCCAATGAAAAACATTTAATTTGTGCAAAACCATAATATCAATAAATTGCTTAACACTAGCCTCATCATAAAAATATCTGCCAACATCAAGCATAAAGCCACGATAAGCAAACTTTGGCTTGTCGTTGATGTAGACGGCTGGCAATTTTGTGCCATACTGCAAAATAATTTGTTTTAATGTTTGGATTGCATATTGCGCTCCTGCGCTATCTAAAGCAAAAATGCAAATGCCATCTTTATTGATTTGCAAAATATATTGCTCTTTTTCAAGATTTTTTTTAACAATTGAAATATGCCTATTTTCTTTTGCAACAATAAAACCCAACTCGTATTTCGCCACAAAAAACTTTAAATCATCATAGCAAAATTGTGATGTAATTTCACTAAAAAACTCAATTGTTTTTGGCAAACAAAAATACTCGTTTTCATCAATTTTTACCTCATTAGGTTGTGGTATTATTTTTAACATTTTCACCTCTCTTAATTATTGTAAATGCTAACCAAAATAATGTCAAGATATTTAAAATTTTATTCTACTTTAAAAAACACACGCATATACATATTAAAAAAGTTATCCACATTTGTGCACATAAAATAAAAAAAATGTGCATAACTATGTGGATAACTATGCCATTTTTTAATTGTAAGCAAAATTCTACATTATTATTAAGGATACGACATGATAGTAATTTTTAAAAAAAGTCTAATTTATGCCCTCGTTTTTCTTGTTTTAGCAAGTTCTTTTTTGTGTTTTTTTAGCATCAAAAACGCCAAAAATGTTGGCAATTTTTACGCCCTTTCCATTGTTATTGACGCAGGGCACGGAGGCTTTGATTGTGGCGCTATTGGCATCAATTCTAAGGTGTACGAAAGTGATATAAATTTGATGATTGCTAAGCAGTTAGAATCAGAATTAAAAAAACTTTCCTACAAGGTTATTTTAACACGAAACACAAAAGGCGCTGTTGCCGAAACTAAAAATTTGGATATGCGCAAGCGAAAAGAAATTATTGCCGAAGCAAAACCAGATGTTGTTATTAGCATTCATTCTAACAAATGGCGCAACACTTCTCGGCGAGGCGCACAAGTTTTTTTTGATGATACAAACAACGGTAAAAACTTTGCCGAACACCTACAATCTATAATTAATATAAAGTGCAATCAAGTGTATGTTGGCAAAACATTTTCGGCGCTTGCTGGCGATTACTTTATTACAAAATGCTACAAATGCCCTTCTGTAATTTTGGAAAGCGGATTTTTATCTAACCCTCAAGATGACGCGCTACTTAATGACGCTAAATATCGCTCGCTTTTGGTGGATTGCATTGTAACTGCGCTTCAAGCATAACGCTCTGCAGAGGCGCAACTGCGTGCGATAAAACGATTTTATAGTCGTTAACTTT
>JAVVTM010000189.1:0-2363 GCA_036653655.1 Clostridia bacterium
GCTCAGGGAAAAGCACATTTTTGCGTTGCTTAAATTTGTTGGAAACGCCCACATCGGGTGAAATTTGGTTTGAAGGCAGTATGGTTAATCATCCTCAAACTGACATAAATTTAGTTAGGCAAAAAATGGGTATGGTTTTTCAATCTTTTAACTTGTTTCCACACAAGACAGTGTTTGACAACATTGTTTTAGCCCCTATTAAGGTGTTTAAAAGCAACTTTAGTATAAAACTAAAACAAAAAAAGATTTTAATAAAAAAACAGATAGAAGATATTAAAATTGAATTGAAAGCAAATTTGGCAGATGAAAATTTGGCAAACAAATTAGCTACCGCTAAAAAAGATTTAAAGGATAACACGCTTGACGGCAAAACGAAAAACCAAGCTTATGCTGAATTTTTAATAGCTATTTCGGCAAAAGCTGAGGCGTTGTTAAAGCGTATCGGGCTTGAAGAAAAAGCAAATGTTTATCCTGCAACACTTTCGGGCGGACAAAAACAGCGTATTGCAATAATCCGCGCGCTTGCAATGGAACCAGATGTTATGTTGTTTGACGAACCAACTTCAGCCCTCGACCCAGAAATGGTTGGCGAAGTGCTAGAGTTGATTAAGGAGCTTGCGCATGACGGTATGACAATGGTTATTGTAACGCACGAAATGCATTTTGCACGAGAAGTTGCAACAAAAGTTTTGTTTATGGATTGTGGCAAAATTGTTGAGGAAAACACTCCAAATGAGTTTTTTGATAATCCTCAAAATCCAAGATTGAAAACATTTTTATCAAAAGTTTTATAAAATTATTAAAAAAACGAGCTACATATATTGTAGTTCGTTTGTTTTATGTATTCTTAGGCTACTTTTGTAGCCTATTTTTCTTTAGTACAAAATTATAGTAAATTAAAACTTTTTTAGCAATAACATTGCTTAGCATTATTTTGCGCCATCATTAATGTGCAACATAACATGCCCTTGTGGAGCCATGCAAATTGGACATTTTTGCCAAGCTTCCTTTAATGTTTCTTCATAACCGCAATCTTTGCATTTCCATTTTACCAAATTAGGTAACTTGTACATTGTGCCATTTTTCATTTGGTCATACAAAATTTGAAACAATTTTGAGTGGCAAGTTTCAACCTGTACCAAATTTAAAAACAAATTGGCAATATCATTAAAGCCCTCTTTTTTTGCAACTTGCGCAAATTCTGGATAAATTTTGTGCGCTTCATTTTGTTCATCTTCCACGGCTAGACGCAAATTTTCTTCTAGTGTGCCAATTTTTTGTTTAAAAGGGTAGCCAGCGCTAACTGTAATGTTATCAATAGTGTGTTTTGTATCAGCGCTATCAATAAAACTAAACAACATTCTTGCGTGATGAAATTCGTTGGTCGCAACCTCTTTAATCATTTTTGAAAGGCAAGTCAACTCATCTTTTTTTGCCAAAAATGCCATCATATCATAGCGATTTCTTGCGCAAGACTCGCCAACATACGCCCTTGCTAAATTTTTTAATGTTTCACTTTTTAATAGTTCCATATAATTACCTCCAAGTAGTTTTCTACAATAAAATCATTAACAAAAACAAATTATTTATGCATTAAAAGTAAAAAACATTTTATCAAATTAAATAATGCGCAAATTTTTTTTAATAAAATGTTTAAAAAAAGTAAACCATATTTAACTTTTGGTATTGAAATTAGCAAAAATGTGTGTTATAATAAATTTACAATACTAAATTACAATTATTTAACATTTTTTATTGTTAAGTATGACATAAAATAAAAAACAGGAGGTACTTTTATGAAAAAATATGTATGCACGATATGTGGCTACATATATGATGAACAAAAAGAAGGTGTTTTATTTAGCGCATTGCCAGCAAATTGGGCGTGTCCAATATGTGGCGCAACCAAAATAGACTTTAAAGAAGTTGCAGAAACAAAAGCTAAAGAACCCGTTGTGGCTAAGGCTAAAGTTTATAGCGATAAGGCGCTTACTAATGCGGAACTTAATGTTTTGTGCACAAATTTGGCTAAAGGGTGCGAAAAACAGTATAAGGCAGAAGAAACAGCGTTGTTTTTAGAAATAGCGGATTATTATAAAAAACATAGTGAGCAAGCTAATGAAAGCAGTTTTGATAATATTAACAACCTACTAAACGAGGATTTGCAAACAAATTTTGCAAATTGTTTTGCCGAGGCAAAAGAAAATGCGGATAGGGGAGCGCTAAGAGTTTTAACTTGGAGCGAAAAAGTTTCTAAAATTGTGGCATCTCTGCTTAGCCGTTATCTCGCAGAGGGCACGACTTTTTTGCAAAACACCAAAATTTTTGTGTGCGAAATTTGCGGGTTTGTTTATCTTGGAGAG
>JAVVTM010000190.1:0-2353 GCA_036653655.1 Clostridia bacterium
TTGCAATTCTTTTTTTGCTTTTTCATTTACAAGCGTATTAATTAGTTTGTCAAAAACAATTTCGCCCTCGCCCAACATTATAAAATTGGCGTAAGCAAAATGCGCCTCATATTCAAACGAAACTTCTGGGCCACCTAACAAAATTGTTTTGCCATATTGAGCCTTTAAAATTTTGCACAAATTTGTAACGGTTTTAATATTAAAAATGTAGCACGAAAAAGCGATAATATCCGCATTATAATTTAAAATTTGCGCAAGCAAAATGTTTTCATCAATGTTAATATTGCTTTGCAAAATAGAAATATCTTTAAAACTGCAATTTTCTTTTAGGTAATATGGCGCAAGCAAAGTGTGCACATATTTGCTTGACAACGCCACTATCAAAACCTTATTCATCCACATACCTCAACTTTTGCTAAATACATTATATGTTAGCTGTTTTTTGTGTTTTAAGGGAGTTATCCACAGAGTTATCCACATTTAGTGCCACTTATCCACATAAACATTGGTTATAAATTGGCATATTTTTTTATGCGAACACATTATTTTGCTTTAAAAATTTGCTAAGGCATATATTATAGTTATGTTTTTTCAAATTTATATTGCAAATTTTTTAACAAATATTTTTAGCAATTGCATTTTCGCGCAATATTTTTTTACAAATATTTTAGTACGATTATCAATTTTTGTTAAGCGTTGCAAAACCGCTAAATATTTTGTTTCAAAATCGCTAAATGTTTTGTCATAAAATCATTATTCTTTTGGCAAAAAACCGCTATTATGCTATTGCAAAATCGCTAATGCTTTTGTCATAAAATCATTATTCTTTTTCGTAAAACCGCTATTATTTGTTTCAAAATTGCTAAATCTTTTGTCATAAAATCATTATTCTTTTTCGTAAAAACTTGCTATTTTTTGCAAAAACGCTTTGCTATCCAACTCAACGGCTTTAACTTCAGATGATTTGAATAATATTGCTAAATCTTTTGTCATAAAACCGCTATTATGTTATTGCAAAATTGCTAAATCTTTTGTCATAAAATCATTATTCTTTTTCGTAAAAACTTGCTATTTTTTCCAAAAACGCTTTGCTATCCAACTCAACGGCTTTAACTTCAGATGATTTGAATAATATTGCCAAATCTTTTGTCATAAAACCGCTTTCAATAGTTTTAATGCAAGCCCTTTCAAGTTTTTCGGCAAAATTAACAAGCGCCAAATTGTTGTCCAATTGTCCTCTCTTTTTTAACGCTCCTGTCCAAGCAAAAATTGTCGCAATGCTGTTGGTTGAAGTTACTTCGCCTTGTTTGTACTTGTAAAAGTGCCTTGTAACCGTGCCGTGCGCAGCCTCAAATTCGTAATTGCCTTCTGGCGAAACAAGCACAGATGTCATCATTGCAAGGCTACCAAAAGCGGTTGCAACCATATCGCTCATAACGTCGCCATCGTAATTTTTGCACGCCCAAATAAACCCGCCATTACTGCGTATTACCCTTGCAACGGCATCATCAATTAAGGTGTAAAAATATTCAATATTACAACTAGCAAATTTTTCTTTAAACTCAGCCTCAAAAATCTCATTAAAAATATCTTTAAAGCGGTGGTCATAAATTTTAGAAATGGTATCTTTTGCAGAAAACCATAAATCTTGTTTAGTGTCTAGGGCAAAATTGAAGCAGCTATAAGCAAAACTCCTAATACTCTCATCTGTATTGTGCATACCCATTGTAACGCCTGCAGATTTGTTGTAATTAAAAATTTCTAATTCTCTAACGCCTTCGCTATCTTCAACAACAAGCTTTGCAACGCCACCTTTGCGCACATATGCCTCCACATTTTTGTAAATATCGCCATAAGCGTGCCTTGCAATGGTAATTGGTTTTTGCCAGTTGGCAATATATGGATAAATGCCCTTAACCATAATTGGCGTTCTAAAAACCGTACCATCTAAAATTGCTCGGATAGTACCGTTAGGGCTTTTGTACATTTTTTTAAGATTATATTCGCTAACTCTTTGCGTATTTGGTGTGATTGTGGCGCACTTAACGCCCACGCCATATTTTTTTATTGCAAGCGCAGCCTCGGTGGTAACTTTGTCATCTGTAATATCACGGTTAACCAAACCCAAATCATAATACTCTGTGTTTAAATTGACATAGGGTAAAATTAAAATTTCCTTAATCCATTGCCACAAAATTCTTGTCATTTCATCGCCGTCCATTTCTACTATTGGACAAGTCATTTTTATTTTTTCCATAATTACTTCCTTTTTCATTAGTTACTTATTTATACCACATTTAATATTAACTTTGCAACTTATTTACTTGCAAAATTTAATTTATGCCACGCTTTA
>JAVVTM010000191.1:0-2350 GCA_036653655.1 Clostridia bacterium
ATATAATTATCATATATTTTGTTATGCCTTTAATAACTTATAACACTTTTTATTTTTTTATATGATTATCATATTTTTTATTTATAGTTTAATATGTTTTCCATATTTTTTAATATGTTTATCATACATTTTTTAATATGTTTTCCATACTTTTTATACAAAATAATTAATCATTAACTTGTTCATTAACTATTTTAACGCCGTTGCTTGTGCCTATGCGTGTTGCGCCTGCTTCAATCATTTTAACGGCATCTGCATATGTTTTAATGCCACCGCTCGCCTTAATTTCAATTTTGCCATCGCTTGCGCCTTTCATTATTTTCACATTCACTTCAGTTGCGCCCTCGCCCAAAAAGCCTGTTGAAGTTTTAATAAATTTTGCGCCTGCCTTAATACAAATATCAGTGGCTTTTATAATTTGCTCAGCGTTGAGTTTGCAGGTTTCAAAAATAACTTTAACCGTCGCTTTGCACGAATGAACAACTTCAAAAATGTCGTTGTAAACATAATCAAAATCGCCTGCAACAAGCCTCGAAATAGAAAGCACCATATCAATTTCATCAGCGCCATCTACTACTGCCATTTTTGCTTCAATTTCTTTAATCATCGTGGTGTTTTCGCCCAAAGGAAACCCAACAACACACGCAATTTTAACGTCGCTTTCCTCTAAAAAGCTTTTAGCCAATTTGACATTTACAGGATTAACACAAACACTTGCAAAATGAAATTCTTTTGCCTCTTGACAAAGTTTTTCAATGTCGCTTTCGCTTGCAGTCGGGTTCAAATTTGTATGGTCTATGTATTTTGCTATATCCATAATAACTCCTTTACTCTATGGTTTTATAAATTAATTTTTCTTCTGTCGCCTCGCCAATATCAAAGCTTGCAAAAAGCTGTTGACAAAGCAAAATATCGCTATCATTATTGTAATACATCGTGGCAATTTTTTCATTTTCGGCAACAAAATCTCCCACGGTTTTGTGCAATTCGACACCAACTGCCAAATCTATTTTGTCATCTTTTGTTTTTCTACCACCGCCCAATTCTAAAACAATTTTAGAAATTTTAATGGCGTCTATGCCACGGATATATCCGCCGTGTTCGGCAAAAACATCAAATTTAAAATTGGTATAAATTAACTTTTCTGGGTTTTCAATATAACTAACATCTCCGCCTTGCGCGCTAACCAAATTTTTAAATTTATTAAGCGCTTGTTTGCTGTTAATAACCTCTAAAAGTTTTGCTCTATCAACATCAATATTGCACATTTTAAGCAGAGTTTCCGCAAGGACAAGCGACACCTCAAGCAGACGATTTTGTGCGCCATCAAGCACCCGTATAGCGCCATAAACCTCCAAAGAATTGCCAATATAATTGCCAAGCGGGCTATCCATATTGGTAAGAATGGCTTTAATATTTTTGTTGTATGCCTTGCCAATACTAACCATCAATTTTGCAAGAATTTCTGCGCTTTTTAAATCTTTCATAAATGCGCCCTTGCCAACTTTTACATCAAGAACAATGTTTTTACTGCCACCTGCAAGCTTTTTGCTCATAATTGATGAGGCGATTAAAGGGATACTATCAATCGTTGCGGTAACATCACGCAATGCGTACAAAATTTTGTCGCACGGGCTAATATTTTGTGATTGACCAATAATGGCAATGCCCACATTATCAATTTGTTTTTGCAACGCTTCGCCACTTTCAACAATATTAAAATTTGGTATGCCCTCCAATTTATCAAGCGTACCGCCAGTAAAACCTAGCCCTCTGCCACTCATTTTTAGTGCGTTAACACCAAAACAAGCTACTATCGGCAAAACTACAAATGTTGTGCTGTCGCCAACACCGCCAGTGCTGTGCTTGTCAACAGTGCTTTCGTACATACTCAAATCCAACATTTCCCCACTTTCAGCCATCGCCTTTGTAAGCAAAAATGTTTCGTTATCGCTCATACCTTTAATGGTTATCGCCATCAATAAAGCAGAAATTTGATAGTCTGGCACTGTTTTAGTAACCACACTATCAACAAAAAAATTTATTTCTTCTGCAGATAATTCTAATCCTCTTTTTTTATTTTCAATAATATCACAAAAATTCATTTTAGCCCCCAAATTGTTTGCTATTTTAAATTTTATTAATCTCGTTAAATTGTTTATATCATTAAATTGCTTGGTTATTTTCTCTGTTTTTTAATTTATTTGTCGCTATCCATATTTTATAAATCGTAATTAATCATTACTTATTTAGTAATTATTTTTCAATTTGTTTTACAATGATTTCAAAATCTTTTGCGCTAACCTGCTCCTTATGCGAAAACTTGCTAACTTGATAAAACATATCGGTT
>JAVVTM010000192.1:0-2350 GCA_036653655.1 Clostridia bacterium
CTTAAAAAATTATAGCGTTAAACTTTATAAAACTTTATCAAAATTTAAATAGAAACAAAACAGAGGAGGTGATATTTATGTCATGTTGTAATAAAAAAGGTAATTGCAAAGATGCAGCTAAAGAAGCTCCAGCTACAAAAGCTCCAGTAACTAAAGAGGCTGACAAAAAAGACACTAAAAAGTCAAAATAACAAATGCTATTAACATTTGTTTTAGGTTGCAAACCTAAGTTTGACTGTGTTATGGCGTTTTATGAATAAATAAATAATACGCAAAGCAAACAGCAAGGGAAACCTCGCTGTTTTGTTTTTTAACAGAGTTTTTATGCTTAATCATTAATAAATGTTTCAAAAATTAAACAAATAATTAGTGAGTAAAAATTAACAAGTAATATTTAAGAAACTAAACAAATAATAGATGTTTGAAAAACAAAAGAAATAATAGATATTTAAGAAACAAAAGAAATAATAATATTTGAAAGCAAAGTAATAATAATATTTGAAAGCAAAGTAATAATAAAGAGTTAAACAATAAACAAAATAATAATATTTGAAAAACTAAACAAAATATTAGATATTTGAAAACTAAGTAAAATAAAAAAGCAACCAATTTTTGTGGTTGCTAATTTTGGCAGGCGATGATAGAATCGAACTATCACAGATAGGGTCAGAGCCTACTGCACTACCATTATGCTAATCGCCTAAATGGTGTTGTCAAACAAAACAAAAAAGCTTAATAATAACCCACTTCGCTTTTTAACGCACATCGCTAAAATAACGCTTTTAGCTTAATACTTATGCACTTCGCTTTTAACGCACATTATAAATAATGCAATATTATCAAATAAAACAATATGTTTTGCTATAAACGAGTGTATTATATCATAAAGATTTAAAAAAGGCACAAAAAAAACACAAGAAAATAAAAATCTTGTGTTTTTTTGTAATGGTTTAAGAAAATTACATATTAAGTAATCTCCAAATTTTGCCTTTTGAAATCATCATAACCAAATCTACAAGCCAAATTAACCAACCACCGAAAATACGGATAATGCCTGCAAGATATTTGTGCTCAGAAAAACGAATAATAACACCCAAAACCCATGCAGTTACAGGAATAATTGCCAAAATAATGCTCACTATTTTAGGTAAACCTAAATAGTCTTTTTTAGAACCGCTTTTTGCCATAATCTTTACCTCCAAAATGTTTTATATGTATTCTTACATTATATATTGAAATTTAAAAAAAGTCAATGTTTTAAAATTATTATGTTTATTTTTTAACTATGTGGTATAATATATTAGGATATGGAGGCAATTATGTATAAAGCAAATCAAAATAGATATAGCGGTATGTTGTACGAAAATTGTGGCAAAGCGGGGCTAAAACTACCTCAAATTAGCTTGGGATTGTGGCATAATTATGGCGAAAATGACAATTTTGAAAATATGAAAAATATGATTTTTACCGCATTTGACAAGGGCATAACGCATTTTGACTTGGCAAATAATTACGGCTTGCCCGCAGGAAGCGCAGAAAGCAATTTTGGTAAAATATTAAACTCCGAAATGAAGTCTTATCGTGATGAAATGGTTGTTTCTACAAAGGCAGGCTACACAATGTGGGAAGGGCCTTATGGCGATTTTGGCTCAAGAAAGTATCTGCTTTCAAGCTTAGACCAAAGTTTGAAACGCCTAAATTTGGAGTATGTTGACATATTTTATCATCATAGAATGGATAAAAACACTCCGCTTGATGAAAGCTTGGGAGCGCTGGCAACGGCGGTTTCAAGTGGTAAAGCTCTTTATGCAGGCATATCAAATTATGACAGTGAAACAACCGAAAAGGCAGTTAAAATTTTAAAAGACTTGCATTGCCCGTTTGTTATTAATCAAGTTAGATATTCAATTTTAGATAGGCATATAGTGGCGGATAACCTTTTAAATGTTGCAAAAGAAAATGGAATTGGATTAATTGCATTTAGTCCTCTTGCGCAAGGGCGGTTAACCGAACGCTATTTAAACGGCATACCTGAAGATAGTAGGATTGTTACTGATGGCAGGTTTTTAAAAAAGGAAAATATTACAAAAGAATTGCTTGTTGCCCTTAATGGCTTAAATCAAATTGCACAGCAACGAGGGCAGTCGCTTGCACAAATGTCGCTTGCTTGGGTTTTGCGTGATAAGACAATAACAAGTGTGTTGATTGGCGCTTCAAAACCAGCGCAAATTTTAGATAATATGCAAGCGATACAAAATATTTATTTTTCTAACGAGGAACTTGATAATATTGATGAATTAACAAAAAATTTAGTAGTTTGGAAAAAATAAACAAACAAAAAAATAAAAGC
>JAVVTM010000193.1:0-2321 GCA_036653655.1 Clostridia bacterium
TCTTATCTTTTTTAATAATTAGTTGCAACAATTGGTCTATTTTTTGCAAATATTGCGGTTGATTTAGCGTTTTTTGAGGGTATGGAGCGTAGCGAGTGATGTAACCAATATGCCCAACAATGTCAAAATGATAGGGCGCATTAACGCTTTCTATTAACAAATCTAGGTATTTATTGTAAACTTCCTCTTGCGTTTTGCCTTTAAAAACATCTCCAAAATAAGCTTCTATGCCATCAATAGTGTGGATAGAATTTACAATCACATCAAAATGATATTTGTTGATTGCCTCAATATATTCGTTAACTGCAAGTTTGTTGTAGCCAAGTTCCACACCAAAAGCCAAGTGAATATTTTTTGTTGCGCTTTTTGCCTTATCAAAGTTTTTTTTGTATTTTTGCAAATTTAATTGCTTGCAAAACCGTTCCAATTTGCCAAATTGATAATCCCTATCGTAGTGTTCTGTAATCGCTAAATAGCTCAAACCAAGCTTTTCAGCCTCCGCCACAAACTTTTTTATTGGATATTTGCCATCGTGCGAGTTTTTTGCATGACAATGGCAATCAATCATATTTTTAAATGTAATATCAATTTTATTTTTATTATCAGTCATAATTATCCTTTTTTTGTATTTATATGTTAAGTATAGCACATTAAAATTAATTTTGTCAATATGGAGTAAAAGCGCTTGACAATAGTTGTTTATATTGCTAAAATGTTAAGCGTAATTAACAGTTAACCTTACTTAACTTTAGGAGGTAATATGCAAAAATCATTAAAAGATTTTAACATTGGCGAAAGTGGTAATGTGCTAAAGCTTTTACTTGAGGGCAGGTTAAAAAAGAGGCTATACGATATGGGCATTACACCAAGTGTTAAAATAAAATTGGTAAAAGTTGCGCCCTTGGGCGACCCTATTCAAATTAGTTTGCGAGGGTACGATTTAACATTGCGCAAAGATGACGCGCAATTTATTTTGATGGAGGTAGAATGAAAAATTTTGCTTTAGTTGGCAATCAAAATAGTGGGAAAACCACATTATTTAACGCATTAACGGGCAGTAGGGCACGGGTTGGCAACTGGCCGGGCGTTACGGTAGACAGAAAAGAGGGCACATACAAAAAGCTTAGCGAGGCAATTAACATTGTTGATTTGCCGGGGATTTATTCGCTTTCGCCATACACGCCTGAAGAAGTTGTCAGCCGAAATTACATTTTGGACAGCAAACCAGATTGCATTATCAATATTGTTGACGCAAGCAATTTGGAGCGAAATTTGTATTTAACAACCCAACTTTTAGAAATTAATGCGCCGATTGTTGTTGCCTTAAATATGATTGATGTTGTTGAAAAACGAGGCGATATTATTGATGTTGAAGCGTTGCAAAAGCAACTTGGCGTGCCAGTTGTTACAATTAGCGCACTAAAAAATAGGGGTATAAAAGAGTTGGCAAAAGTGGCGTTGCAAACTTCAGAACATCGCCGAAGCGCAAAAAATATTTTTGTAGAAACCGCAATTGAGCCATACATACAACAGGTAAAGCAACTTTTAGAGGACAAAGAGGACAACGATATTTTTAAAATTATCAAACTTATTGAGCAAGATGAATTAGTTGTCAGCGGTTGCAAAACGGAAGTTAACTCAATAATGAAAAGTTATCCAGATTACAAAATTTTTGATGGCGATTTTATGGGCATTATTGCCGATTTGCGTTATAAATATATTGAAAAAAACTTAACAATTTGTTTAACACGAGGCGTGCAAAAAGTTGATGTTACCGAAAAAATTGACAAAGTGTTAACAAACAAGTGGGCAGGCATACCAATATTTTTGTTGTTGATGTTTACTGTTTTTCACTTAACTTTTTCGGAAAATTTTCTGTTTTTAACAATGTATGGAGTTAAAGAAGGCGTTCCTTCGCTTGGCGTATGGTTGCAAAGTTTGCTTAATACCGCAACAAGTTTTTGTACAAATGGCATTGCAGGGTGGCTAGCAAGCAGTCCTGCGTGGGTTAGTGGCTTGATAATTAATGGCTTTTTGGCAGGTATTAACGCTGTTTTAAGCTTTTTACCGCAAATTATGCTTTTGTTTTTGTTTATTTCAATTTTAGAAAACTCTGGTTATATGGCAAGAGTTGCGTTTTTACTTGATAGGGCTTTTAGAAAATTTGGTTTGTCAGGTAGGGCGTTTATGCCATTGCTTTCTTGTTTTGGTTGCGCAGTACCGGGCATTATGGGCACAAAAACATTGGATAGTGAAAGGGAAAAACACATTACAATAGCCATATCTCCATTTTTTTCTTGCGGGGCAAAATTGCCAATTTG
>JAVVTM010000194.1:0-2283 GCA_036653655.1 Clostridia bacterium
ATAGCAAGGATAAAAGCGAAAATATACAGATTAAAAGCCAAGAGCAATGCAAAAATATAGAGCGTACAAGCACAATCAATTGCCGTTTTAATGCTAAAAAAAATCAAGAACACAGCAAAAATTTTAACATAAAAACCGAAAAAATCGAAGCAGAAAACGAAAATTGTAAATTAAAAACAGCGGAAAATACACAAAAAAGCAACTTGCAATTTGGCAAAAATCTTTTGATTGATGAGCGTTTAGGCGCTAAAAAAATATCGCTAAGGCAAGTGGTTGGCATTTTGATTTATTTAATTGCAATACCAACAGTCATTTTTTGCGGTATCAAATTGTTTGAAGGAAAAAAATATAATATTATTTCAATGGCGATTGCAATATTAGCGTGCGTTCCGTTTTTTATTGGGTTTGAAAAGGGCAAAACCACCGCTAGGGAGCTTGTAATAATTGCCGTTATGATTGCAATTACAGTGGTTAGCCGATTGATTTTTGCGCCAATTCCTGCTTTTAAACCAATTACTGCGTTTGTCATTATCACTGCAATTGCGCTTGGCGGACAAGCTGGTTTTATTACTGGCGCACTTTCTGCGCTTGTATCAAATATGTTTTTTGGGCAAGGAGCGTGGACTCCATTTCAGATGTTTGCGTGGGGTTTTATTGGCTTGATTGCAGGCTTTATTTTTGGTGGAAATAAAAAATTTAATGTTGTTTTTGTTTCAATTTTTGGCATTATAAGCGGTGTAATATTTTCATTATTAATGGATATTTGGACAACGCTTTCAATAGACAACACCTTCAATTTTACAAGATATTTGGCGTTAGTTAGCACAAGTTTGCCGTTTATGGCAATTTATGCGTTTTCTAATGTGGTGTTTATTGCGCTGTTTGCAAAGGTTTTTTTGCAAAAACTAACTAGGATTAAAACAAAATACGGCTTGTTTGAAAAGTAAAAAATTAGTATGTTGCGCAATAAAAATGCGCCAAAAAGCAAAAAGGCAATGCACCAAAATCAAAACGGCAATGCGCCAAAAGCTAACGGCAATGCGCCAAAAAGCAAAACGGCAATGCGCCAAAAAGCAAAACGGCAATGCGCCAACAAATTGCAATATTTGGGCAATTTAAAAATATTTTGTATAAAGAATTTAAAAATTTAAAGTTATTAATGATTTTTTTGCTTTTATTTGTTATAATTAGTTTATGGTAAATTTTATTGAGGTAAATTCCTATCTGACAAAAACAAAAATTCCCGCAAGCGATTATGTAATTAATCCTTATGTGGGTTGCCCGCACGCTTGCAAATATTGTTACGCTTGTTTTATGAAGCGTTTTACCAATCATTCTGAGCCTTGGGGCGATTTTGTTGATGTCAAAATTTGCAACAAACCAATTAATTTGAACACAATCAAGGGCAAAATTGTCAATTTATCCTCTGTTACAGATTGCTATAATCCACTAGAAAAGGACTATCGCATAACACGCAAAATTTTGCAACAGCTAGTTAACGCCGATATAGAATTGCTAATTGTAACAAAATCAAATTTGATTTTAGATGATTTAGAACTGTTAAAAAAGTTTAAAAATTTGACGGTCGCATTTTCCATTAACACCCTTGATGAAGATTTTAAAAACGATATGGATAAAGCGCCATCAATTAGCGATAGGCTAAACGCATTGCAAGTTTTGCACGCAAATGGCATTAAAACGGTGCTTTTTATGTCGCCAATTTTCCCAGTTATAACTGATTTTAAAGAGATTATCCAAACAACAAAAAGTTATGTTGATGTGTATTGGTTTGAAAATTTAAATTTGCGCGCCAATTTTAAAGTTGATGTGATGAATGTTATTAAAGATAAATACGCAAGTCTTTTGCCACTTTACAACCAAATTTTTAACAAAAAGGACAAAACTTATTGGGAACTTTTGGCAAGCGAAATTAATGATTATTGTACAAAAAATAATATAGAATTTATCAATTATTTTTATCACGAAAAAATACGAAAACAGTAAGATTTAGCAAAAATAGTTAATAGAAAACAATAAAATATAGCAAACAGTAAAATATATCAAAAAAGATAATAGCAAAAAAGAGATAACAGCAAAAAAAGATTATAGCAAAAAAGTAAATTATGGCAAAAAAGTAAATTATAGCAAAAAAAAGATAATAGCAAAAAAGAGAATTAAATAAGTATGAAACAAATAATTACATATCCATTTATCTGCCCAAAATGCGCAGAACCGTTAGCCAAAGAGGGCAATAGTTATGTTTGTAGCAACAGACATTGTTTT
>JAVVTM010000195.1:0-2230 GCA_036653655.1 Clostridia bacterium
CTCAATATGATAATCAATAAATTGAGTTTGAAAATAAAGTTCCTTAGGATTAGAATTTATTTTTTTAGAATATGCAACGTTGTAACCCAATGTTGCAATTAAAATTGGCACTAGCAAAATAAAACTTATGGCAATTGAGCGTGAAATAGACTGTGTATTTTTTTTGTGTAACGCTATTGAGCGTTTTGCTAAATCTTTTAATTGATTATACTTCAAATTTCTACCCTCTCTAATATATCGCTTAGGTTGCCATTTAAATATTTTTTAATAGAAATAAAAGAATAACCAACCAATACTGCGGCTAAAACAACAAAGTTTATTAGTGATATCAAAAAGTTGTAGCTTATCGTTACCTCATCAACTACCAAAAACAATTGCAATGGCGCAAGTAAAGTAAACTTTGCCATTAACACCGCTATACATGTTGCAATAAAACTAGCTATAATTAAAACAATACCCACTTGATATAAAACATATTTAAAAATATCTCTATCTTTCATTCCTAACGCTGTCATAACGCCAATTGAAGTGTTGCTTGCGATGTTCATTTTGACGGCGCTGATTATACTATTTACACTAAAGAAAAAGCAAAACAAAATTAAACACCCAAACACTGCTAATATTTTATAAAAATTGATGTTATTAAATTTGTAAAAGTTTATTGTGCCCACAATTTCAAAATTTTTGGATAAAGTTTTATTTAATGAATTAATTGTTTTATAATATTTTAAGTCATAATCCTTATGGTCATAGTCGATAACATAAAAGTAAACTAACGGTACATATTTGTAATCGACAAAAGTGTACTCTTTTGTAATGCCCTTAACATTAAAAGTAGTATCGCCTTGCGCTGTTGCAATTGAAATAGTATCGCCAATTTTTAAATTAAAGTCCTTGGCGTCAGAACTAGAAAGCCAAATATTATCAACGCCAATATCGCTATCTTTTGGTGTTTCTCCCTCGATTAGTTCAATATTATCGTTGCAACCAATTATTGGGTTTAAACTAATTCTTCCATCCTCTATTGAAGTTACATCAACATAATCAGCGTTTTTTAAACGATAAGAGTACTCATCAACTTCTAATATTTTTTTAACATTAACAATAAATTTTTCAATTTCTTCATTGGGTATTATAGTTTTTTTTCTATCGGGCAAACCTTTATCAAGGTTACTGCTGATGCCAATAGAAATAGGTTCTTTCAACTCATTAAAATTTAGCGTATCCACGCTTTGTTTTGCCGAATAAACAAAAATTGATAAAAATATCGTACTCGTTAATAAAATAATCAACAAAATCAATGTTAAAAGAGATTTAGAAAAGTTTAAAAATAAGTTTTTGATAGAAAGAATAAAATTATCAAATTGCTTCATTTGTAATTTCCTCAATCTTTCCATCTTTTATTTTTATTATATAATCGGCTTTATTGGCGTCATCCATATTGTGAGTTACCAATAAAACAGTCTTACCTTCCTTAACAATATCCCTTAAAATTTTAATAACTTCTTCTCCATTTTGGCTATCAAGATTGCCCGTAGGTTCATCAGCCAAAATTATTTGTGGATTGCTAACTAAAGCCCTCGCAATAGAAACCCTTTGCCGTTGCCCGCCCGAAAGTTTAGCTACTTTTGTGCTTAATTTATCCGTTATATTTAGTTTTTCTATAACATCTTTAGCTTTAATTTCTCGTTCTGCTTTGTTTTCTCCAGCAATAAGCAGTGGCATAACCACATTTTCTAAAACTGTAAAATTTGGCTCTAAATAAAATGATTGAAAGATAAAACCAACAGTTTTGTTTCTGTAATCTGCTAATTGATTTTTATCATATGTATCCAATTTATGTTCATTAACACAAACAGAACCTGATGTGCATTTGTCAAGCCCGCCAATTAAATTGAGTAAAGTTGATTTTCCACTGCCAGATTTGCCAACTATCGCAACAAATTTTCCATCAGGAATTTCAACACTAACATCATTTAACGCCTTTAACGCAGTTTCATTTTCGCCATAAATTTTAACTAAATTTTCAATTTTTATCATGATATCTCCCAAATACTCAGTTAATTATCTGTTTAGGCGAAATAAACAATTTGAACAATATTAATATTTTCTGTACTCCCACCCAGTCCTTTTCTTTGTATTGTTCCCTCGATTTTTAATGTGTATATTAAAATTTTTTAGAGCGCTTATTTAACATTTTAATCATAATTTCTACTTTACTATCTTTATT
>JAVVTM010000196.1:0-2200 GCA_036653655.1 Clostridia bacterium
TAGCAGATTAGAAAACTTGTTAAGCATAGTCAAATAGCCTTGCCTTTCCTCTTTTAAACTGTTTATAAACTGTTCGTTTTTGGTTAGTTTTAACACTTTTTCTAAGGAAGAAATTGCCATTGTACAGCATCTATAACATGTTTGAAGTAAATTTTCTTTTGCATCTGGTTGTTTTTTTATATTTTGTCTACTCATTTTGCACCTCTACTAAAGTGTTTGCAGGCGCGCAAAAAATATACATAATAATTGCAATTTTGACATAAGTTTTAATGGAGGCAATTATGATTAGTAAAGATGTAGCAAAGGCGCACAGCATAAATTTGCAAGAAAACGCAACCACAACAATCACGCAGGTGGTGGAGGTAACAAGTTTTACCGACAAGCAAATTTGGCTAAAATTGAAGGAAAAAAGCTTGCAAATAACGGGCGCAGAGTTGGTTATTTTGCGTTTGGATACAAACGATGAGGTGGTAGAAATTGAAGGAAAAATTGCGCAAATTAAATATACGGCAACGCATATTACTCAAAACTTTTTCAAAAAATTGTTAAAGTAGCCTATGATATTACCGTCAACAAATGTGCAAATTGTAATTGCGGGATACTTTTTTTTACTAGGTTTTGCGCTGGGTATAACAAGCTATTTTTTTACTATTTTTAAGGCGCTTTTGCAAAAAAAAATTGTGCTATTAAACATAGTAAATTTTATCCAAACCACATTTTATGGTGGCTTGTTTTTGCTACTTGCCTATTGGTTGTGCAGTTTGCAAATCAAGGCGTATATGGCGCTTGTTTTTGTGGGTAGTTTGCTTGCTACAAAGGGTTTGCTTGCAAAGCTTTTTTGCGCTAAGTACGAGCCTATGGTGGCTAAACTTAAAATGTTTTTATTAAAAATATTACAAAGTAAATTGTTTGTAAAACTAAAAAAATAGATTGAAATTTTTACAAAAAGTGCTATAATAAATCAAGAGGATTTTATGTTGTATGGTGTAATTGATATAGGAAGCAACTCAGTAAGATTAATGTTAAGCGACGGCGTGGTGTCTTTAGAAAAAAAAGTTATCACAACAAAACTTTCGGAGGGTTTAGCAAAGAAAAACTTTTTGTTAGAAATGCCCATGGCAAGAACTTGCAAGGCGATTTTTGACTTGGTCGAATATGCAAAAATTAGTCAGGTGGACAAGCTTTATGTTTTTGCAACCGAGGCGTTAAGGAGCGCAACAAATAGTAACGATTTTATCAATATGGTAAAGATAAAATGCGGTGTTGATATTGAGGTTATCTCAAGTGAAACCGAGGCGAAAGTGGGTTTTTTTGGCGCATATAATAAGGGTATTTGTTGTGTTGTTGATATTGGTGGCGCAAGTACAGAAATTGTTGTTGGCAACAAAAAGAAAATTTATTACAGCAAAAGCGTGCCAATCGGCGTTGTTAAAATTAGGGATATATGCGAAGATAATAAAGATATAATGTTAAATTATATTGATACTGCGCTAAAAGAATATGGCGAAATTCCATCTTTTGATATGATGATTGCCATTGGCGGTACAGGCGGAACGGTTGTTGCCGTGCTAGAAAATATGGTTCAGTACGACCCAAAAAAAGTGCACAATTACATACTTAACAAAAAACAAATTTTAGATGTGGCAGAAAAGGTTAGGTCAACTTCAACGGCAAAGCGTGGCAATATTGTTGGGCTATCGCAAAACAGAGCGGATATAATTGTTGGCGGTTGTTTTTTACTTGCAAAAATTATGCAAAAACTCAATGTGGAAAATTTGATTGTTAGCGAAAGCGATAATTTGGAAGGTTATTTAAAGAGAAAACTAGCAGATGAGGAAATTTAGCAAAAGTTAGCAACTGTTTAACAAATAAATAGGCAAAATTTTATAGTGGCGTTGGAGCAAAAGCGTTAAAAGAATAAAAGCGTTTGTAATATAATAATAAGTAAAACTGCGTTAACCAATCAAAAACAGCGCAAGGGATTTAGGAAATATCAAACAAATTAAAACAATTAAAGCAGAAACCAATAAAAGTGTTAGAAAAATTGCTAAAGCAAGTTATAAACTTAGCCGAATTAATGATAAAATAAAAAAGCGTGGTATATATTTAGCAAATTGCGACATAAATTGCGTAAAAAGGGCGTGTAAGTTAGTAAAATAAAGGCAAAAATAAAAATAATTTTATTTGTTAGCTATTTTTG
>JAVVTM010000197.1:0-2188 GCA_036653655.1 Clostridia bacterium
GTTATCGCTTGCGCTATCTTGCATTCCGCTTGCCTTTGCCTCATCTCTTGCCAATTTTTTAGCTTCGATTGCAGCTACCGCTAGAGCTTGTTGCTTCTCGTTAAATTTGTAGAAGAACATTGGTATTACGCAAATAATCGTGCTTATCGCTGAAACCATCATAATAACAAAATACAACATATTTAAACCTTTTTCGTTGTTGGCAATGGTTTGTGTTGAAGCGTCAAGTGGGTCGATATGCGCCATACCTAAAGCAACTAAAGAAATAAATGCTCCAAACGCCATACCAATTTTGTTTATAAATGTTTGCATTGCAAAACAAATGCCCTCGCTTCTCTCGCCCGTTTCGTTTTCTAGATAATCAACAGTATCTCCAATCATTGCGTAAGTAATAATATTGCTAAAGCCTGAAGGAATACCCGCTATAACCAAAACAAACAAGTTAAACAGCAACTTTGCAGGTGTGTTCCAACCAATAAAGTATGCGGCAAACATTAAAATACCAACAATAATATGCGACCAAATAAAGGTATCACGCTTGCCAAACTTTTTAGTGCACCAAGGGACAAGCAAGCTTGCAACCAAGCCGGCAGGCACAATTGACATCGTAATTAATGTGTTTAACCCTGCGCCTTTCATACCCAAAAATGTTGCGCCACCCATAACTGCTGAACAGTTGTAAGTTGCAAAATATATGCCGATATAAATAAACATAGTTTTTGCTGAACCTAAAATGCCCGATAAAACAATAAGCATAAGCGGTTTATTTTTAAACAACGCCTTAAGGTTGTGCCCTAAAGTTGCCGGTTTTTGCTCATCATCATAGTATCTTTCTTTTGTAAATTTGTAGCCAATATAAAAAGTTGGAACAGCTAAAATAACAATAACTAAAGAAATCCAAATAAATGCAGGCGCTAAATCTGCAGAGTAAGCAGCTTCCATACCGGGTTGTAAAACGCCATCAATTT
This sequence comes from Clostridia bacterium, assembly GCA_036653655.1. GTDB lineage: Bacteria > Bacillota > Clostridia > Christensenellales > UBA3700 > JAVVTM01. Next base: position 969 of record JAVVTM010000197.1, read on the forward strand.
TGTATTTGCTTTCAATGCTTTGTATGCAAAGAGGGATAACCAAGCTAACCAAACCACTGCCTGCTGTGCAAAGCAACCTAGCGATTGTAAGCATAGTGCCACGAACATTGGTATCTTTTGTCATACCTGTTGCCAAGCCCCAATAAGGCACATCAATTATTGTGTAAATGATTGACCAAATAACATAAGAAACAGCAACATAAGTAAGCTTTATGCCGTATGCCCAAGTTGGGCTAGCAGTAAAACATAACACCGTTAATATTGCAATAGGAATTGGCGTAAACAACAAATAAGGCCTACATTTGCCCCACTTGCTACGGGTTCTATCAACAATACTGCCCATAATAGGGTCGTTGCAAGCGTCAAAAATCCTTGCGCAAAGCATCAAAATACCCACGTGGATAGGATTTAAGTTTAACGCATTTGTGTAATAAAACATCAAGTATGCGCTGATTAATCCGCAAATTAAGTTTTGCCCTAAACCTGCAATACTGTACGAAAAAATCTCTTTTGGTTGCACGCCTTCATTTGGTGTTGTCCCCAACAACTTATGTATTTTAGCTACCATAATCTCTCCTTAAACTCATATACTCATTATAGGTTAGCACATACGCATTAATTAGTCAATAAATGTATAATTTTTTTATTTTTAAATCTGTTTTTTTCGGTAAAATATTAATAAACTACACATTTTTAAAATTTTGTACATTATTAAATGCTCTTGCAAATTTGAAAAATTTATTTTACGCAATACGCAAGTTTGTTTTTAGCAATTTGCAAGTTTATTTTTAGCATATATCACAAACAATTTGAAAATGTTTTTTACACAATTCGCAAGTTTATTTTACACAATTTTGTTTAGTAATATTTTACATTTGCTAACTCGTTTTAAAGGTTATGGCAATAAAAAAAACTGGGCGTTTTTACCCAGTTCTTTTTAAGCAAAGAAACCTAAACTTATCATTAATCCACTATTAACCTTATTCATAATATCTGGTGGAACAAAACCAATTTTTTCTTTTAACCTTGATTTATCCAAAGTTCTTAATTGTTCCAGCAAGACTACTGAGTCCTTTTGCAATCCGTAATCGCTGGCAGAAAGTTCTATATGCGTTGGCAATTTTGCCTTGTTTATCTGGCTTGTAATGGCTGCGGCAATCACTGTGGGACTGTACTTATTGCCAATATCATTTTGCACCACCAAAACAGGTCTTATACCA
>JAVVTM010000198.1:0-2178 GCA_036653655.1 Clostridia bacterium
GTCTGTTTCTAAAAATACAGTAGATAATATCGCAGGTAAAACTGGTTCTCAGGCTACCAACATATTAAAAGCTAATATCGACACATTGCATTGGGCTATTACTGATACTGAGATTGTATTTTCTAATGATGCAATTGTAGAAAATGGTACAATATTTACAGGTTTCCTACCTACTAACGTTCCTGATGGCGTAAATAGGTATGCAACTCTTACAACAAACGCAACCTTTATCGGTAGAGTTTATAGTGTTTATGAAAACATTATTAACAAAATTATTAGCACACTTACCGATTGGAATGCGATTGTAGACAAAAATAAAGCAGGCATTAATTTTGCAGGCGCAACCTTTGAATTGCAAAATGATTTAACAATTACCGCAGATTTTAATATGTTTACTAGCGAATTTGCTGGCAACATCAATGGTAATGCGCACAACTTTATTATCTCTAATGTTCGTGCAGGCGCTTTGTTCCAAAACTTTACTGGCACACTAAGCAATATGATTATTAGTTATGCAGAGGGCGCAAAACAACCGCTTACAACTGGCGCAATTAAGTTGACTGATGTTGTGCTAAAAGATATTATAGCTCCGCTTACTGGCGAGTTTACAAATGTTTGGCACATCACAGATGGCACAGTTGCAATAGCTAACGTTAACAAAATTAATATTCCTGTGGCAAATGTTGGGTTAAATATTAGCTCTGCTATCACTCCAACAATAAACGCAGGTAAAGTTACAATCAGCTTTAAAAATAGCGCAATTGCAAACGATGTTATCGCTGTTAAGTCTGCAGGTAGCTTTGTTACTGGCGAAAATTATTTAACATACACATTTAACGCAAACAACGCTAACAACATCATTATTGATGTAGCTCCTTTAGCTAAAGAGGCTGGCGTAATTTTAATTGCTAACGCAGAAGAATTTACTTTGTTCTACAAGGCATTAAGCAATGGATTGAGCAACGCAGTAAAATTAACTAACAATATTGTTGTTAACAACATTGATACCTTAGCTAACAATAGCGTTCAAATTTTTGGTAACAACAAAACTATTACATTACAAAACAACAGCGTGGGCTTGTTTGCAAACAACACAGCAAAAATTAGCGATTTGTTTATTAATGTTGCAGATACTTCTACATTTACAAGTTTAATTGCAACATCAAGCGCAAGCAACTTATCAAAAATTATTATGTATGTAAACGGCAACAAGTCTGTTGCAAACAACTTCTTTGTTGCAAACCTTACAGGGCTAGAAAAACAAAACATCATTATCGCAAGCAACTTTGACAAAGATGTTAATGGCGCAAACATTATTAAGGTTGGTAGTGGCGCTGCTAGTATCACCGATAACACCGGATATGAATTGACAGTTACTCCAGATAATCAAAACTATTTTGTTTGCTATGACGGTTCGGCTGATGTTTATACTAATGTATTAAAACTTGCAACAGTTAAGGAAGATATTACAGTGGTTTATATGTCAAAAACCATTGCAACTGAAGCGCAATACAACGAAGTAGCTACAATTATTGATGCGCACAGCGCAAATGCAACATTTAACAGTGTTGATAAGGTTTTGACGCTAACAGCGGATATCGCTTTTGCGGGCGCAACTCCAACATTGGCAAAGTTTAACGGCACATTTGAGGGCGGAATGCACGCCTTGACACTAAATTCAATAGCGACTTTGTTTGGCGCAGGCACAGTTAATAATTTGCTTATTAATGCAAATTTGGCGGGCGCAGTTAGCGAGGTTGTGGGCGCAACAAATCAACAAAATGTTTGGGTTATTACTAATAATGCAAACTTAACCAATACAAATGGCGGAAGATTGGTGTTTGATAACGGCACATTTGCCGGCAATACAATTACTGTCAACAATAATGGTGGTTTCTTTGTTGTAACAGCTTCAACAACAAACAGCAATTATCGTTTTGCTTTAGAAGGTGGCGCAACAGCAACCAATGATAAAATTACACTAAACAATACTAAAGGCAAATTTGATTACAAAATTATATTCTCTTTAAAACCAGCGACAACGGTTAAAATTATAAAATATCTTTCTGCTTCTACTACATTGGTGGGTGAAAACGGAAAAGCTTTTGCAAGATTGCTTGTAACATCTAGCGATGGCGTGTATACAAATAAGCCATTTGATATTGGCGCTCCAATTTT
>JAVVTM010000199.1:0-2172 GCA_036653655.1 Clostridia bacterium
GCCATAAAATAAAAATAATATGTTGTTAAATTTTTAACAGTATAAATTGTGCATATATAAGCAAATTATTGTATAAAATTATCAAAATTAAATTAAATTTGAGTAAATTTTTTTATTAGTACTTGACTTTATGAAAATTAAACAGTATTATTTATTTAATTGAATATTTCTTGGGAGGGGTATTATGAGAAAATTTACTACTTTATTTGTTGGATTAGTAGTTTGTTTGACTATGGTATTTGCTTTGGTTGGTTGTGGCGATGATGCACCTACGGGCGCTGATGCAACACCACTTAAAGTTGATATGGCAGATTCTTACTATTTAGGCACTAATTCTTATTCCGCAGATTATGCAAAAACTGCATCTTTTGATTTGTCAAAACATTTTGGTGATGTTGCGATTAGTCTTGTTGGCACACCTACAAACGTGTCTTTGAGCGGTAAAGAAATTACTGTAAACGGCTTGGGCGATTTTAGCTTAAAAGCTGGTGATGACACAAAAACTGTTACAGTTGTTGAGGGTGTTAACGTTGCTACTTATGAGGAACTATATTCCGCAGTAACTAGCGATGATGTTGCTGTTATGCAAACAAATATGGAAATGAACGACATGGCAAATGCAAAAGTTATGTCTGGGTTAACTATTGTAAGCACAATTACACTTATGGCAAAAAATGATATTTATGGAAATGGTCATTCTTTGGACGCATCTGCAATAATTAAAAAAGGTGGCGCAATTGCTTGTGTATCTCAGGGTGTTGACATCAGAGATTTACATATTTTTGGCGCTAAATTTGTAAAAGATGTTCCATTGGATATGAATAAGTTTGAAGAAACAAAACAAATTTTTTCTAGCTTAATATCTTTTGATACTCCAGCTAATGAAGAAAATTACAGCGGTAGCATTAAACATTGCTTAATTGAAAACGGTCATAAAGTTGTTTTTATTAACGCAGCTAATGTTGAAATTGAGGGTTGTATCATTCGTAACGCAAGCGACTCACTTATTTCTGTTCAAACAAATAACGATGGCGAGCACGGCGCAAGGATTAAATTGAAAAATAATGTTTTACTTAATTCTGTTGTTGCAGGCGTGGTAATGTTTGGTTGGGATGCTGTTAATGATGACAAAAACTATGTTCAAGTTGATTGTGAAGGCTTTTTAGATATTTACAATTGGAAAGAAAGTTCTTCAGCAAAAATCATGCCAAGGTCTGAGGATTTTTCAGCCCAAGTTAATAATTTGATTAAAGGCGAGTTCAAAAAAGCAAAATATAAAGATTATTTATATGAAGAAGATGGCAAATCTTACGCTCACGTTGGAATGGTTGTTTTGTCAACAGGCCATTTAGACGCTAACAAAGCAAAAATTAATGGTTTGAAAGAATTGGGTATGGAACAACGCGCGTTCCCAATGCCAGCGCTTGGCAAAAAGATTGCAAAAACTTGTGATGTTGTTAACTTTACAGGTAATGACCCTAAAATAAAACCAAAATCTAAAATTGGCGACCATTTGGATAAACTTTATGTTGAATTGAGAGAAGGTAGACAAGCTGACTAATTTAACAAATATTGTTTTTTAATAAAGAAAAACAGGTTTGCTAAAACAAATTAATTTAAGTTAATTAAACTGGATAGAAATATCCAGTTTTTTTTGCAAAAAAATAAGTTTTATGGTATAATAAAAAAGGCGCAAAGCAAAAAAGCTATATAATAATTTTTTGCAAGTCAAATTATAAAGGGCGCAAAGCAAAAAAGCTATATAATAATTTTTTGTAAGTCAAATTGTAAAAAGCGAAAAGCAAAATTATAAAAATATTCATAGCTCAAAACAAACATAAAAATGCAACAAATTGTGTTGCGTTAATAAAAATAAAGGTGGATAGTATGGCGTGTTTTTTAAAAAAAATAATTGGTAAAAAAACAGAAAGATTTAATTATTTTGAACAGACAACCCCAATTTTGGTTGAGGAAAGCGCATTTGACATTGGCAAAACCAATAATGGCAAGGAAAAGTACAGCGAATATATTAGCAAACTTATTGCTATAATGTCAATATACTTTATATTTTTTTCCCTTTTACATTAAACATGCCTATAATTTTTGTGACATTGCATCACAAGTAATCATTATCAATCATAAATGCTCTATATTTTTCATAAACTCGATTTT
>JAVVTM010000200.1:0-2155 GCA_036653655.1 Clostridia bacterium
CAACTTCAAGTGCACATCTTCGGTTATAACAAGTGGACGCTTGCACGCAAAACATTTAAGTTCGTAAGTGATGTTTTCTAAAGCCTTATCGCCAGCTAAAATTTTTGTCCTATTATAAAATAAATAATTAAACATATTTCCTCCTTAAATTGCCTTGCGCAAAATATCTAAAATATCTTGTTTAGACACAAACTTTCGGTTAACAATTACAGCGCCATCTGCATAAGCCGTATTTGCAATTTGTTGAAACTTGTCTTCCTCAATATTTAAATCGGTTAAAGTTTTTGGCAAGCCAACTAAATCGTGATATTTTACCAACAACGCCTTAATGTGGTCGATACATTTTTGCCCTCTTAACTCTGGCGCAGTCGCTTGATAAATTTCTTCTCCGGCAACATAATACAAAATATCGCCATACAAATCGTTGTTAACATCAAGGTTAAATTGCATACAATGTGGTAGCAAAACAGCCATTGCCACATCGTGCGAAACTTTGCAAACACCCCCCAATGCGTGCCCAATTGCGTGCACAGCGCTAACCATAGAGTTAGAAAACGCAATGCCTGCTAAAGCAGAACCATTAAGTGTGCCCAAACGGCTTTCGGCATCTTCGGGGTTATCCAAACAGCCTTGAAGATGTTTTGCAAGATATCTAATGCCTTCAAGGGCAAAAGTATCGCTTAACGGATTTTTTTGCAAGCCCGTATATGCCTCGATAGCGTGAGTTAAAGCGTCAAAACAAGAGGAAACCGTCGCCTTGCGAGGAAGTGTTGCAATAACTTGTGGCGCAAGAAAACATACGCTTGGCAAGATAAATGAAGAAATAAACTCCATTTTTATATGGCGTGCCAAATCACTAATTACGCTAACTTTTGTAACTTCGCTACCCGTGCCAGCAGTTGTAGGAATGGCAACAAATGGTATTGTTTTGCCCTTGCGCAAGCCATTAACGCCACAACACTCTAGCAAATCTTTGCTTTCTTGACACAACATCAAGCGCAAACCCTTTGCGGTATCCAAAACCGAACCGCCACCAACAGCCAAAATGCTGTCGCAACTGTTGTTGTAATAAATATTTACCAGTTCGTTAACAACTTCCACTGAAGAATCATTTGGCACATCAATAAATGTTGCGCTAATTAAAATATCGCTGCCTGTAAACAAATCTTTAATTTTTTGCACGGTGCCAATTCTGTTTAAAACTGGGCCACTAATTAATAAAACCCTTTTTGCGCCCAATTTTTGTAGTTCGCTTGGCAATTTTACTAAACAGTTTTCTCCGCTAATCATTTTTACTGTGTTATTAAATTCGTAATACATAATTACCTCCCAAACACGATATACGCATAAATCTTAAATGAGCTAACTTGCTTTTTAATCTTGTGCGGTATAAACTTTTTAGTAATGAAGCGTGGAAACAAATAGTTTTCCACAACATCCATACTGTGCGCAATATTAATTGCGTCATCAACATTGCCACGCAAAATAAACCTGCCTTCTGCAAACGCTTGCGAAACACCTGCCTTGCCAATTAGCAACGGAAATGCTGCGTCAACATTTTTAAATTCAATTTCTAGCGTTGGTTTTATGTTTGCATCTTTAGAGGAAACTAACTTGTTGTTTTCTTTAACTAAAACTATATTAGGCGTATTAGAAATAATCCCCAACTTGAAAACTGTGCCTTCGGGTAATGACGCCAACATCTCGTTAACATCGCTATCGTACTTGTAGCAACCTTTAATACCTCTTTTTAATACGAAAAACACAACTTTAGCAACAAAAGTTTTAAAGTGTTTCTTTTTTGGTTCGTATTGCATAATTCCTCCTTTATGATGAATAATTATTTTTGTTTAAATCATACTACCTATATGAAGAAAAAATTAAATCCTTTAGAGGTAGTAAAAAATTTTAATAAAAGCAACAAATTTGACCCAAATGGCAGTTATACCGGCGCAACCGTTAATGATGATTACCCCGTGCAAGATGCAGATGACTTATAATTTTTTGTAACTTTTACAAAATTTCCTTTTTTGTTTTAACCAGTAACAGGATGCCAATTATTAAATAAAGCACAAATGTTAGGCCGCCTATCCAGCCCGAAACAAATAATTTTAGATCTATAGCATACATTGCTGCAGTAATCAAAGCTAGGATG
>JAVVTM010000201.1:0-2154 GCA_036653655.1 Clostridia bacterium
GACAACGCTTTTGCCGTTAAAATTTGCATTGTTGCGCTAAAAGTTTTTATTGTTGCAGTTTAAAACATTTTGCAATTTTTAAAACATATACCGCCTGGCGTTGTTATTTTGCCGTTGCAATTTAAAACATTTTCAATTATTAAACAGCGTTTAGCATATTGTTCCATCAACAATATTTACAATTTTGCCCAACTTTTTTGCCATATTAACATCGTGCGTAACCATAATAATTGTTTTTCCACTTTTGTTAAGGCTAAGCAACACATCCATAATTTCGGTTGCGGTTTTACTATCCAAACTGCCTGTTGGCTCATCGGCAAGTATAACTTCGGGCGCATTAACTATTGCCCTTGCAATAGCCACACGCTGGCGTTGTCCGCCTGAAAGCTGTTTTACTTTGCGCTTGAAAAGATTGGCAATGCCAATTTCGGCAAGCACATCTAGCACTCTTTGGTTCATTGCCTTGATAGGATATTTTTTGCTGAAAATTAGAGGAAGTTTGACATTTTCAAAAACGCTTTCGTTCATCATAAACATATCGTCTTGAAGAATAAAACCAATGCTTTCGTTACGAAAAGTTGCAAGTTCTGTACTGTTAAAGTTGGATATATCAGTGCCGTTAAAAGTGTACTCGCCACTTGTAGCGTTATCTAGGCAACCAACAATGTGCAAAAGTGTGGATTTTCCACTGCCCGAAACGCCCATAATAGTAAGAGTATCGCCCTGCTCAATTTGCAAATTGACATTTATTAACGCCTTTACTTGGTTACTTTTGCCTTCGTTATAAGTTTTTGTAATATTTTTTAAATCTATTATATTCATAAAATCTTCTCCTTAACTATTTACAAACTGATTGTAATTTATTTGTTAACCGCTCGGCTTTTTTAGCGTATGCGGGATTTTTTTACAACATCTTTTATTTTGCTATTTTTGCAATATATTTTAATATCTAAACTCGTTTTGCGATGTGTAAAACACTTTATTGTTGCATTTGCGCCTTTTACAAACTTTAGCGATTATCTGCGCCTTAGTTCATCAAGCGGTTTAAATAATAGCGATTTAATACTACTTAACAAAAATGCTAAAATATAAACCAGAGATACGCACGCCATTGCTTTAAAAACACTTGATACAATGTTTGCTTTTATCACCGAACTGCCCATGCCAAAACATATTGGTATTGCAATTAGATTGCCAATAATCAAAATAAACGCCATTTTAATAAATTCTGAGGCAATAATATTTTTTCTTGTTCTGCCACAAACAAAACTGTTTGTTATGTAGTTGATGTTTCTTCTGTAATTAACAAAAGAATATGTTATAACAGAAAACACTAAAATACCGCCAAAAAGCAAAATTCGATAGTTGTAAAAGATTATTTCTGTTTTGACTGATGAGCACCATTGGTCGTATTCTGCTTTTATTGATTTAATGGATATATCAGACTTAAAAACTTCGTAATCTTCAGGTATTGAGTAGTCAATTACAATGCCTCGTGCGCTGTAAGTTATTTCCTTGTCGCCACTTGAATTAGTGCGTTCATCTTTTTCTGCAATTGGCAAATTCTTGTTGCAAACAAACAAATCTGCCCCACCAACAACCATACCGCTATAATCACCGCCGTTGTCCTGTTGTAAGCAAATTTTATTTTTGTTTAGCACGCCCACAACAGTGTAATCTTTGCTTCTGTCCCTTGGGTTTGGTATGCTAATAACATCGCCAATAGAATATTTTTTTGCCAATTCGTAACTGATAACAACCTCATCACTCGAGCCATCAAGCCACTTGCCCTTTTCCAATTTAGGGACAAAGGTGTTTATCATAAGCAAATTTCTTTCGCTAATCTTGCCAACAGGGGAATAGCGTTGATCTTCTAGGGCAATTTTATCCTCAAAAATTCCTTCTTTTGCAAGCCCCGCCATCAAATCATCGATGGTTTTATATTCAGTTTCCCACGAAGTAATAAATGTGCTAGCCGTTGTCATCTCTTTTGTTATGCTGTTTTTTATTATAGGCAAATCTCCACTTGATAGAAAACTATTAAATGCAAATGCGATAGTAAAAGCAATCATAACAATACTCATAAGCAATATGATTATATTTTTTCTTATATCACGCCAAAAAACAAATAAAAAACTTTTCATATCACGCCCC
>JAVVTM010000202.1:0-2109 GCA_036653655.1 Clostridia bacterium
TATCCTTTTTTTTTACTTTGCAAGATAAAATAGCATTTATTTGCGTCTCAAAAGCAACTACATATTTTATATGTTGGCTTATGAGACGTTTTTTTTATAAAAGAGTAGTGTTAAATTAACAATCCAAAATTAATAACGCAAAATTAGTGTTTTTGATTAATAGCGTTAATTTGGAGAGTTATTTAGCAATTTAAGATTAATTATGTAAGGTTAGCGTCCAAAAACTAGTGCGCCATATTAGCGGTTGTAAAATTATTGTGTAAGGTTTGCGCCCAAAATTAATAGCGTAATGTTAGCAATTTTTGATTAATAGTGCAAGGTTAGCATTTTTGATTAATTGCGTTTTTTTTGTTTTGATGTTATAACTTTTATTTTTTAACTAATGGATAAAAGCTAAAACCTTCGCTTCCCCACTCATAGTTGCGCATATACTCGCCGTGAATTTCCGCATCAAAAATTACGCCGTGTTTTAACAATTTCCAGCTATCACACTCGATATTAGGAAGCATATTCATACGCATTCTTCCACGCTCAAAGCAAACTAAATCGTCCAATTCATATCTGTTAAGAAGTTGCTTTAAGTTAAACCGTTCATTTTTTAATGAGGAAAATATTTTTTTAGAGTCCTCTTGATTTTGCCAAAGATATGTTGCGGTTCTATCACGATAAGCGTAATTTCCGTTGTAATGCACAAGGTAGGCAAGAAGTTCTTGGCTTTTTAGAGAGTCAAATTTTATAAGTTCGTTGTCAACATGCAAGCTAAATTCGCCAAAGGTTTTAATCAAGATGCGCCTTTCATATCGTAATGATTTTTGCAGTAAGTTAATCCACTCATCAACATCAGCTTTAGAAAAGGGTTTTTGACAAATTTTGATTAAGTTTTTGCCAATTTTATTTTTAATATCAACCTCATTAAAAGAATACGCTGTAATAAAAAATATTTTAATATTTTTATCAATTTCTATAATTTTTTGCGCCAAAGCAACGCCATCGCTAAAATTGGGCATAGGCATTCTTATATCCAAAAAAACGGCATCAAATTTTTCAGCTTTTATTGCAGTTAGACAATCTTGAGCCTGTTCGGTAAAAAATGAGCAATTAACATTTTTGTCTGCAATATACTCTGTAAATAAACCTAATGGCCCTTTTTCATCATCAATTAAAATTACTCTCATTATTATTCTCCTTTTTAGATAAGTCTAAAATTATTTTAATGTTATTTTTACTTTTATTTGTTGTCATTTTTGTGTCATAAATTATATTTAAAATATTTATGGCGTTTTGTATTTTAGTGTTTCCAAAAAAATCTTCTGTATTGCCATTTGTTGCACTGTAATTGAATGTTATTCTAAAATTTTCTTTTGCGACGCAAGAGGACAGTGTAATGGTTTTAAACAAGTAGCCGTCATTTTCTAGTTGTTGTAATATTTGCTCGATAAATGGTTGAAAAATTAATTCGGGCAAAGAATAATTGTTTGCGTAAATGCGCAAATTTAATTTGAGGATATTGCCACGAATGATGTTTTCTAAATCAAAATAGTTTTCTGCATTGCTAATTGCGGTATCAAAGTTTTCAACTTGAGTAGAAGATGCATCAATATTTGTACGCAAATATTTGCTAAATTTAATTAACACATCATCGCCAGTAGCATTATTTAGGGCATAGCCTTTTAAGATGGCGTCAAGCGAACTGTTGATAAGTTTTGAAGAAACTTGATAATGATTAAATTCATATTTAGTGTTTTGCAATTCTTCGCTTTTTTGAGAATAGGCAAGCGCAAGTTTATAAATTTTGTTAATAATATAAAGGGTTGTTGCGCAAAAAAGCACGCTAAAAACACCAAATACTACCATTTCGATACCTTGCATTGTAAAGTGAAATGCGCCTGCATAATCAAACATTGATAGGTTGAACATTAGTATTAAAACATTGATAGATAACAAATACAAAATGCCCAATCTATTTTTTATATTTGCAAAATAACAGATTTTTACCACCCAATAAATCAATAATAATCGTCACCATTATTGTCAATATTCTATTAAATAACACCAAAAATCAACAATTGCCTTAACAAAGCCCCATTACAACACGTTTTTCTCGAAGAC
>JAVVTM010000203.1:0-2085 GCA_036653655.1 Clostridia bacterium
TGGCTTTTGGCAAAAACAAACAAATTATTAAAAACAAAATTGTCAAAACTATTGGCGTTGCGCAAACTGCGCCATACATTAAATCGCTTTTAAACAAATGATAAAAGTTAGTAAAAATACCACCTAAAATACTTAAATACATATTTTTTCTCCTATGTATATTAACTTTTTACAATTTTACTAACTTTTATGTTTATATTTATATTTAATTTTTTTGTCAATTCATAATTTTTAAACTTTGCCACAATTATTTAAACTTTGCCACAATTATTTAAACTTTTGCTAAGGCTTGCAAATTAAACTTCCAAAACCAAATTGCGCCCAAACACATAGATATATTTTTTAACGTCAATTTTGTAGGCGTCATTAACTGCATTTGCATAAATATTAAGTTGTTTTTTATATCTTTCTATTATCGCTTGAGGGCTTTGGCTAGATTTTTTAAAATCAATGACCATATTTTGCTTGCCAAACACCAACAAATCAATTGTGCCTTGCAACAAAATGTCCTCATCAGATTTTATATCTAAAACTTCATTTGCAAGAATATTTTGCAAAAATGTTTTTTCTCTAAAGCAATTGTTTTTGCTAGCATAAACCATTAATGGATTATTTAAACAATCAAAAATTTCATCAATGTTGACATTTTCTAAATCTTTTGCGCTAAATAAATTTTGCTTAAGCATTACATTTAGTTGCAAAATAATTTCCTCTTTGCTGTTTTTTTCGTAATCAATATACTGCATAATTTTGTGATATAGCGTGCCAACTGAGGTGTTTTCTTCCGCAAATAATTTTGGCACTACAACCTCGCCATCACTAGAAATATTTATATCCGTAACGGAATATTTTATACTTGTTTTTGTGCTATTAATATATGGATAGGAAAAATCTAAATACTTAGCCAACTCTTTTGCGATGTTTTTGTTTGGTTTTTTAAAATCAATATCAATTTTTTGCTTTTCTTCTGTTTCAACAATTTCTTCATCTAAGTTGTGCAATGTAATGTATTTATCAAGCCTGCCATCTGCGTTTGCCTTGCTTATCCAATTAGCAAAACTGCTGTCGCTATCCGATTTGCCGTAATTTTCGCTAACTTCACCCGTTAAAAACATAAAGTTTTTAGCCCTAGTAAGCGCAACATAAAACAAGCGCAACCGTTCCTCTGTTACCTCTTTTGAACTTTTCATGCCAACAACTTCTTTGGTAAAAGCAAAAGATGAACTGCGTTCTTCCGCATCAAAATTGCCGATTGCAAGCCCTAATTCGCTATCAAAAAATATTTTACTGCTTTCATTTTTAGAAAATCCGCCACAATCAATTAAAAATACAACAGGATATTCCAACCCTTTACTGCCGTGTACGGTTGATGTGATAATATAATCAGTGTCATAATTTGTATTAATTTCTATTTTAGAATTTTCCTTATTAAAGTAGTTTAAAAACTCGCCAACAGTGCCCTTTCCAACAACACTTGCGCTAATAATATTTAAAAATGTTTTAACTTTTTGCCACCTATCAATGCCTTGCTCGCTAATTTTTAAGTGATAAAGAAAGCCATCATCAACAAGCTTGCGCAACATTTCATACGCATTTAAAAACTTTGATAAAGAATTAAAATAATTAAGTTTTTCATAAAAAATTTCTATTTTTTTAACCAAACCACCTTTTATGTCATACTGTTTTACCGCTTGCCAAAAGTATGGCTCGCTTTGGGTAGCTTTTTTATTTTTTCTTATATCCGCCAAATCTTGCGGAGTAAAATTGCCAAAATAAGATAACATAACATTAATTAAAGCTAAATCGTTTTTATCATTTAACGAAACAGTTAACACATCAACCAAAAGATTAACATCTTGGCTATCTGTTTTTTTGCGCAATCCACTTGTTAATGGCAAGCCCTTTTCGGTTAAAATATTTAAAATTTCGTTAACTCTTGGCGTGCGTGATTTTGCCAAAATAGCAATGTCATTAAGCTTAATTTTTCGTTTATCTTTAGTTTTAACATCATAAATATCGGCGCCCAAAATTTGATTAATTTTATTGTAAATAAAATTTGCCTCCGCTTCTACGCTTGTAAATTGT
>JAVVTM010000204.1:0-2076 GCA_036653655.1 Clostridia bacterium
TAACAACTAAAAAGGAAAGAAGTATTGTTATGGAACAACTTCGCCCAGTAAGCAAAAAAGAGAAAATTTTGTTTCCTATTATTGTAACGGGCGTTGTGGGCATTTTACTTCCTTCAGCAGTGCCACTTATTGGTATGTTGATGCTTGGCAACTTGATGAAAGAATCTGGCGTAGTGCCTCGTTTAACAAGCACTGCATCAAACGAATTGATTAATATCATTACAATTTTGCTTGGTATTACTGTTGGTTCAAAGGCGTTTGCTCCAATATTCTTACAATTTAAAACATTGTTAATTATCTTGCTTGGTGTTGTTGCATTCTCATTTGGTACGGCAGGCGGTGTGTTAATTGGCAAATTAATGTGCAAACTTTCACACGGCAAAATTAATCCACTTATTGGCGCAGCAGGTGTTTCCGCAGTGCCGATGGCGGCGAGAGTTGCGCAAGATGTTGGCAAAAAAGAAAACCCCAACAACTACTTGCTTATGCACGCAATGGGGCCAAACGTTGCAGGTGTAATAGGTTCTGCTGTTGCAGCAGGCGTGTTACTTGCATTAATTAAATAAAGGAGGACAAAATGGCTAAAGTTAAAATTACTGAAACAATATTAAGAGATGCGCATCAATCACAAGCGGCAACCCGTATGAGATTGGATGAGATGCTACCAGTTGCAGAAAAACTAGATAATATAGGTTACTACTCAATAGAAATGTGGGGCGGAGCAACTTTCGATTCTTGCCTAAGGTTTTTGAATGAGGACCCTTGGGAAAGATTAAGAAAACTAAAAAAGGCTATGCCAAAAACTAAAATGCAAATGCTTTTAAGGGGTCAAAACATTTTAGGTTACAAGCATTACGCAGATGACGTTGTTGATTTGTTTGTTAAAAAATCTATCGAAAACGGCATTGATATTATCCGTATTTTTGATGCGTTAAACGACACTCGCAATATGCGTCAAGCTATGGAATCTTGCAAAAAATATGGTGGTATTTGCGAAGCTACAATTTCGTATACAACAAGCGCTGTGCACACGCTAGATTATTTTGTAAATCTTGCAAAACAACTAGAAAAAATGGGCGCAGACACAATTTGTATTAAGGATATGGCAAACCTATTGTTACCATACGAGGCAGAAAAGTTAATTAAAGCTTTAAAGAAAGCTGTAAAATGCCCTCTACATTTGCACACACACAACACTTCTGGCGTGGGCGATATGACATATTTGAAGGCAATTGAGGCAGGGTGCGACATTGTAGATACTGCTTTAACGCCACTTGGCAATGGCACATCTCAACCCGCAACCGAACCACTTGTTGCAACACTTGCTGGCACAGAATACGATACAGGCATAGATTTAAACGCTTTGTGTGATATTTCGGAGCACTTTAAAAAAGTTGCAGAAAGGCTAAAAGCAGATGGTTTCTTAAGCCCTAAAGCATTGCAAGTTGATGTTAAAGCGTTAATTTATCAAGTGCCGGGCGGTATGCTTTCTAACCTATACAACCAATTAAAAGAGTTTGGCGCAACCGACAAATATCAAGCCGTTATGGAAGAAGTTCCAAAAGTGCGCGCAGATATGGGTTATCCACCACTTGTAACTCCGACAAGCCAAATTGTTGGCACACAAGCAGTGCTTAACGTTTTAAGTGGCGAACGCTACAAAACTGTTACTAAAGAAACTAAAGCTTTGTTATTGGGTGAATATGGCAAATTGCCAATTGAGCCAAACGCAGAAGTTTTGAAAAAGATTATTGGCGACCAACCACGCATAACCGAGCGTCCTGCTGATAGGTTAGCTCCAGAATTGCCAAAGTACGCCGAAGAAATTAAAGAGTATATCGAGCAAGAAGAAGACATTTTGTCTTACGCATTGTTCCCTCAGGTAGCTTTAAACTTCTTTAAGTACAGACAAGCGCAAAAATATGGCGTTGATAGCTTAGTTGGCGATGTTAATAATTTAATTCAACCCGTTTAATATTAAAATGTGGCTTAATTAAATTTAACATAAAAATACAAAAATTAAGAGTAACCAAACGGTTACTCTTTTTGCTTTAAAAAAACGATATTTTTTTTACT
>JAVVTM010000205.1:0-2046 GCA_036653655.1 Clostridia bacterium
GGTATGATTTTGAATTTCAATATATCCGCTATCCTGTAAAACTTGCATTTCCTTGTAGGTCAAATAGGCGTACCGTTCCGCTACATTAATATTGTTTACATCAAATTTTACAAAATCGCCAACCACCGAAACTACCGCAACGCAATTGTGCTTTTTTAGTAGAGGCAATAACATACTTTTCATACTGTAAAATCCGTCATCAAATGTTAAAACAATAGGCTTTTTGGGCAACGCCACACCATTATAAACATAGTTAATCAACTGTTGCATATTAACCGTTGTGTAGCCTTTTTGCTTTAAATATATTAAATCTTTTTCCATATCACTTGCCAATAAATCGTTAAAATTGGGCTTGTTAGCCACAATATTGTGATACATCAATATTGGTACATCAACCTCTTTTGCCTCGGCAACAGCCATATGTGGGGCTAAAAACATAAACAAAAACGATATTATTAATAGTCTTTTCATTTTTTGCTTATCCTCTTGTAAATAAGCTTGCCCAGTTCCATAAAAAACAGTTCGCTTCCAAATAACGCCATATTATATATTGCATAATTTGGGTTTATTTTATAACTATCCAAACCAAAATTTTGCAAGCTATTTTGCGTTTCTTCCTTGTTAATATCCAAAATATTACCTCCTAATTTTGTTAAATTGTAATTAGTGTGTAAACAATTTGTTTTAATATTTACTTTTTTGTTTTTATTTGCTATAATAGTTTTGTAAATAGGGGGACAAAATGAAAAAGTTAAAGATTTTTATTAGTTTTGTTGTATTACTTTGCTGTGTTGCGGGCTTAACCGCTTGCGGTGGCGATGTTGATACTACAAACAAATTTATTGTAACAAATGATCAACCACTCATTTCAGCGCACCGTGCTGGCGCTTTAAATGCGCCCGAAAACACGTTAATGGCGTTTGACACTTGCATTAATAACAATGGCGAATACAAAGTGGATATCTTAGAGTTTGATTTGCACTTAACCAAAGATGACGAAGTGATTTTGTTGCACGATGAAAACTTGGATAGGACATCCAACTCTGCCGAACATTTTGGTCAAGGCGGAGTTATCCCAAGCGACAAAACTTATGCGGAACTTAGAGAGCTTAATATGGCGGAAACCTACCCAGAATTTAAAGGTTTGCGTGGAACGGAAATACCCGATAATATTAAAATTGTAAAGCTAGAAACCGTTTTTGATTTCTTGTTTTCCAAAAATTCTTATTCTTCTGGCACAACCAACTTTACTGGCGATTTTATTATTGAGATTAAAGACAAAGGCGCAAAAGGCACAACTGCCGCTGCCAAACTATATAAAATTATTAAAGATTATGGATTAAAAGATAGAGTGATTTTAGGCACATTTAACGAAACTATAACTCAGTATTTTGATAAAAATATGTCAGATATTAAACGCTCATCTTCAATAAAAGAGGTTACCGATTTTGTAACTGCGGTTAACAACAACGCTCCCTTAAAAAATATTAAATACACCGTTTTACAAATTCCAATGGACTTTCAGGGCATTAATTTAGCTACAAAAGCTATTATTGATTACGCCCACAGCCTTAACCTTGCCGTTCAATATTGGACAGTTAACAACCCTGAGGATATGAAATTTTTAAAAAGTATTGGCGCAGATGCAATCATAAGCGACAACCCTGCCACTTGCTATAAAGTACTTAATAACCTACCTTATGAGGAATAAATGTTTAAAGCTATTTAAATAAAAAACTTCTTATATTATTTTGATGTGCTTGCAAACACTGTTTCCACTAACCTTTAATTTGCTGTTGATAATTGTAAAGTTGAACAATTTGCAAAATAACAAATAAGTTTAATTTTTGGCATAAAAACAATTAAGCAAATATACTTAATAAAACAGCAAAATGCAGATTGTTAACAGTAAAATTAATAGCAACAAAAGCACAGCTCTCGCTAAATATACTTTAAAATATTAACAAAATGCAGATTGCTTAGCGGTAAAGTTAATAGCAACAAAAGCACAGCGCTTGCTAAATATACTTTAAAATATTAACAAAA
>JAVVTM010000206.1:0-2033 GCA_036653655.1 Clostridia bacterium
GAAAGTAGATTTATTTTTACATTACAATAGTAGTTTAGCGCAAACAAAATTATTTTGATTTGTTTGTAAGATATTAAATATTAACAAAGTTATATTATATTTTAAGAGAGGGGATTATGAAAAAGAAAGTTTTTGCTAGTTTAATATGTTTGGTTTTGGTGTTTTTGTCTGTTTTTGCTTTTGGTTGCGCCGACAAAAGGCTGGGTAAAACTTGCGTAGCCGACAAAAGTTTGTACGGTAAATCTTATATTGATTACGCAACGGAAGTTAAATTTGACACTCAAGCGCACCCGGAACTTGCCACTCAAGGCTTGTTTTGGGTTAATTATAACGCAGAAGCAAACAATGTTGAATATTACAAGGCGGATACCGCTGAAGGGGCAAAAATTATTGATAAAAACAAACCTACAATTATTATTGCGCACGGTATTTTGCTTTCGGGCGGACATTCTAATTATGATGAATTTTATGTGAATTCTAAAATAGCATCAGCTAGCGAGTACGGTTTAAGTGGCAATAGCTTAAGCGTTTTTGAATTGTATCAAAAGCAAGGTTACAATGTTGGCGAAATAAATTACAATATGTTTGCAGATGAAACCAACACATTAAACGCTCCCAACTTTATTGAATGTAAAATTTGGGGCACAAACGGTGGCGCTGGCACTCATTATCGCAAAAAAGATGGCACAATTTCGGTCAAAGATGTTTCGCCATATTCTTTAACTGAACATTTTATTGCAGATTACATTAGAGCTGTCAAGTTGATTGATGGTTTTGGCGAAAAGGAAGTTAGCATTGCAGGGCATTCAATGGGTGGGCAAGTTGTTACCGCTTTCACTTTTTTTGCTACCGAAATGGCAGATGTAGGGCAATTGCCAAGGTCTGCTGTGCCAAACAGATTAATTTTGCTTGACCCTTATTTTAGCTCGCCCGACCTTCCTAGCATGTGCAACCCCGATTTAATTGTTAGGTGGTCTAATAAAAAAATACTTAACGGTTCTACCGGCTACGCTATGGTTGAATGTTTAAAAGAAGTTACAACTTTTGGCATAGCTGTTGAATATTACACCGAATATCGTAGCGCATTGGTTGCAAGTAGCACATCAATCCAACCCGAAATAAAAAAATATTGCGTTTATACAACGCTTGATATTAGCTACACTCAAAATGGTTTTAGCCCTTCAACAGAGGGACACAACGCA
Organism: Clostridia bacterium; assembly: GCA_036653655.1. Classification (GTDB taxonomy): domain Bacteria; phylum Bacillota; class Clostridia; order Christensenellales; family UBA3700; genus JAVVTM01. The sequence goes on from JAVVTM010000206.1 coordinate 1,203, forward strand.
GTTAGAGAATGGTATTTTGTTAGCAAATTGTTTGATGAGCCAAAATGTGGCGATGCAACTTGTGTTAGCGCAAAATCGACAACCGAAAGGATAAGGCAACAAATTGGTTGCGAATACAAGCAAACAGTTGTTGGTAGCGACACATTAATTTGTACTGATGATAATTTTACTAAAATCATTAAAAACAATTAATTGTCTTGCAGTTAATATATATTTGAAAGCAAAAATTAAGCCACACATTGTGTGGCTTTTGTTTTAGTAGTAATTATTGTTTATGATTTTAATTTATAAATAGTTTTGTTTTTAACCTTAATACAAATAATAACAGAGCATAGCACTGTTGTTAGCAGTTCTGAAAGGGGTATTGCAAGCCAAAGCCCGGTAATATCAAACAAACTTGTTAGCGCAACAATGCTTATTATCGCAAAAACGAATGTACGCATAAAAGAAATTATTGCAGACATTAAGCCGTTAGAAAGCGCAGTAAACATACCAGAACTAAAAATATTTATGCCTGCAAACAAATAGCCAATTGCAAAAAGTTTCATACCACGCACCGCTATATTGTAAACCTCAACATTATCTTTTGTAAATATTTTTGTAATTAAGCTTGCGCTAAGGATTGAAAGCGCAAAAATAACTAAAGACATTACAATAACAAAAATGTAACACATTTTGGTAAGTTTTTTAAGATAGTTGATGTTTTGAGCGCCATAATGATAGCCAAAAACGGGCGCAACACCAATAGAAAAACCCAAAAACAACGCAACCATTAAAAATTGAACATAAAAGATAATTGTAATTGCGGCAACGCCATTAGACCCCAACATT
>JAVVTM010000207.1:0-1939 GCA_036653655.1 Clostridia bacterium
TAATGGCGAACAATATAACACTAGGGTTGCCGGTGGTATTGCGGGAGAATTGTCATTGGGCACTAAAATTGAAGGCTGTTCTACAATTAACGCAAGCATTAAAGGATACACTGTTGGTGGCTTAGTTGGAATAAACGATGGCTCTATTTCTAAATGTCAAGCTCAAGGCGTGGCAGATGGCTTGATTGTTGGTGGCGCAGTTGGTTATAACCAAGCAATTGTAACGCAAACATCAACCGAGGCTACTGTTTATGCTTATTCTACTAAAGCAAATATCGATGCTGGTGGGTTTGTTGGCTTGGCGGACAGACATAATGATATTAAAGATTCTTATTGTCATAACGCATTATTTGTTATTGCAAATAGTAATAACGAAATTAATGTTGGTGGGTTTGTTGGCAAATTAACAGCAGGCAATATTACAAACTGTTACGCCGATAACAATATCACATTGTACAAACCAGAAATTGTTGATGTTGAAAATAAATTGGCAACGCCTTATATTTCTCTTGACAAACAAAATTTGGTTGCAAACGATATTCCAAACGCAACGGGCTATGTTGTTTACGCTCAAGGCGCAACCGATGTTAATTACAGCGAGGTAGCTACAATTAATACCCTTCAAGGTGTAACTTTCACTGTCGAAAACAATCTTGGCACATTGCAACTTGCACTAAATTGTGGCGTATCTAAGTATATTATTAACGCTACAAATCCTACAATTGTGGTTAAAGCAATTGCCCCTAAATACACCGATAGCGAGTTAAGCAATACAATTACAATTAAGAATAATACTGGTATTGTTTCTAGTTCTTATCAAAAACCACTTCGTCCAGAAGTTATGTTCGAAGGCGATATTACTGCTGCCAATTCTAAAATAAAAGTTAATGCGGTAAATGCTAGTGGATATCAAATTTACAAAAAGAACAATACGACAAAAGTTTACGCTCCATTTGGCAACAAGTTGGTTTCAACACTAAATCAAATTGAGATTAGTATTGCACGCAGAGTTAATGGCGTTACTTACTTTAGCTTTAATTTTAACGCAAGCCTTATTGCGGAGGAATTTGTTTCTGATGCGGCTGGTGATTTGTTTGCGGTAACAGTTTTTGACGCAAATGGTAAAGAATCTGAAAAGAGTAATATTTTGGATATTAAATCATCTAGCGTAACAACACATATCAAACAAGCAGAAACTACAATTACTACTGATGCAACCGGGTTTACTTGGACAATGCCTTCTGGCGCTACCGCAAAATTGTACTATAAAAATAAAGACGGCAAGTTTGTAGTGTCTAGTGGGTTAGTTAAGGGCAACAGAATAAATGTAGCAAATGAAAACGGCACAATTAAGTTGTCTAATACTGACAACTCAGTAATTGAGGGCGCATTAAAGTATACTAGCACTGTTGCAATACAAATTGTTGGCAAAGATGCGTTGGAAGATTCTGGTTTGAGCAATGAAATAACATTAACAACATTTAGTGGCGCTAATACAACGCAAAAGATTGAAGCCGCTTCATTAAGTTACGATAAAAACAATGAAAATATTGTGGTTAAAACGATAGAAGGTGTTGGCAAATATAGGATTTATGTTAAAAAAGCAAATAAATTTGTACCAATAACTTTGGGTGGCGCAACAGATACAAGTATTATTGATGGCGTAAGTAATGATTTTATCATAAATGTTAAGATTGTTATTAATAGTTCTAAGATTGTATTTAACTTCTATTTTAACGGCAAATTGATTTATCAAACCGAAGATAAGAGTGTTGTTTTAGCTGTTACAACAGTTGTAGGCGCAGAGGAATCTAGCTTTAGTAACGCAGTTACATTTGCTAACGAACCACAAGGCGCAAACGGCTTTGCAGGCAATTGCACAAACAAATCTGACTTTAAGAGTTGTTACTTTAATCCAGTAAACGGCAACGGGTTAGAT
>JAVVTM010000208.1:0-1879 GCA_036653655.1 Clostridia bacterium
TAAATTTAAAAGAGCGATATTTTTTGCAGTAAAAGCACAATTTTTAGTAAATAATGGACTTTATCGCAATAATTTGATATAGTATTAAAGAGGTGCATTTTTAATGAAAAACACGGATAATAACAGCGATAAAATTGAAAATAATCAAGACAGTAGTTGTGTGCAAGAAACTAGCAATGTTTTGGAACAACAGGGCGAACACAAGCGCCGTATACGCTATAATGGCACACATCCCCACACATTTAACGAAAAATATAAAGAGCTTAACCCCGATAAATATCAAGAAGATGTAGAAAAAATAATCAAGCAAGGCAAAACGCCAGCAGGTATGCACATACCAATTTGCGTTAATGAAATTTTAAAATTTTTGCAAATTGCGCCCAATCAAATTGGGCTTGATGCAACCCTTGGTTATGGCGGACACACGCAAAAAATGCTAGAATGTCTTAACGGAAAGGGGCATATTTACGCAATTGATGTTGATGCGCAAGAATTAAAAAAAACGCAGGAAAGGTTGCAAACGCTTGGTTTTGACAAGGATATTTTAACAGTAAAAAAGCTTAATTTTGCTAGCATTGATGAGGTTGCGCCCACACAAAAATTTGATTTTATTCTTGCCGATTTAGGCGTATCCTCAATGCAAATTGACAATCCAGAGCGTGGTTTTACTTTTAAGCGTGATGGAGCGCTAGATTTGAGGCTAGACCAATCGACTGGCGAAACCGCAGGGCAACGCTTGCAAAAGTTAAATTATCCAGAGATTGTAAATATGCTAACCGAAAATGCAGATGAACCATACGCCGAGCAAATTGCAAGGGGTATTTTGCGGACATATAACAAGGGTGGGGCAATTGACACTACAAAACAGTTGTACCAAATTATTGAAGATGCGCTAAATTTTTTGCCACCAAATGAAAGAAAAGACACTATTAAAAAATCGTGTCAACGCACTTTTCAAGCATTGCGCATAGAGGTTAACAGTGAATTTGAGGCGCTTAACACCTTTTTAGAAAAACTGCCAAATGTATTAAAAAGTGGTGGTAGAGTGGCAATTTTGACATTTCATTCGGGCGAAGATAGGCTTGTAAAAAAAGCGTTTAAGGCGCATTTAGCACAGGGAGAGTACAGCGAAGTTGCTCGTGATGTAATACGCCCAAGCGCTCAAGAATGCAATCAAAATCCACGGGCGCATTCAACAAAAATGCGTTGGGCAATAAAGGCATAACGTGTTGCAAACAAAAGTAAATTTTTAAAATATAACAATAACAAAATTACGACACCAACAAAGGTGCATTTATAGTGTTTAAATATTGGAGGCAAAATGAACGGACAAATTAGAGATAATATCAAAATAGGCGCAAAAGTAGCAATTGTGTTAAAAGCAGACCAACCAACAGGAAAACTTACTGAAGGGACTGTTGCAAAAATTTTAACAAACAGCCAAACGCACCCACACGGCATAAAAGTTATGCTAGAGGATGATAGAGTTGGCAGAGTGCAAAAAGTGTTATGAAATTTTATATTTATTTGTTAAGGTGCGCAGATGACACGCTTTATTGTGGTTTTACAAACAATGTTGAGGCTAGGGTTAGGGCGCACAACGAGAGTAAAGGCGCAAAATATACTAAAGCGAGGCTTCCTGTTAAGCTTGTTTACACGGAGGAATATGAAACAAAATCTCAAGCCTTAAAGCGTGAGATTGCTATTAAAAAAATGACAAGACAAGAAAAATTAACCTTAATTGAAAAGCAGACAAACATTAATTGTAAGGTAAATAAATAATATAACAAAGTAAACAAATAATAATTATAAAACAAAAGCCACAATAAATGATATGCACACCAAAAGTTAGAAACTTTTGGTGTGCATTTTTTAAAGC
>JAVVTM010000209.1:0-1869 GCA_036653655.1 Clostridia bacterium
GAATAACCGGCACTAAAGCCATATATGAATATGCGGCTATCGCAATGGCAGGCATCAAGTGCGCCGCCAATTTTTGTGTTACATAAATTGCCGTAGGGCCATCTGCGCCACCAATAATAGCTATTGCCGCCGCTTCTGCTGCGGTAAAAGTATCGCCCATTAGCAATGCGCCAATTAGTGTTAAAAAGATGCCAAGTTGAGCGGCTGCGCCCATTAGCAAGCTTTTTGGGTTGGCTATTAACGGGCCAAAATCGGTCATTGCGCCTATGCCTAAAAATATTAATGGCGGAAAAATAACCCAATCTACACCCTTATAAAGATAATAGAACAAGCCATAAGACGTATTTCCATCTGCCATAACAGGCGCTCCATTAATCATTACTAATGCGCCATCGGCTGCCCTCTGTAATGGATAATACAACACCTCATATGCGCCGGGAATATTTATGATAAACATACCAAAAGCTATTGCCAAAAGCAAGTTAGGTTCAAATTCTTTTACAATCGCAAGATACAAAAGCACACACGCAATAGCCATACAAGCTAATTGCAAAAATGTACCTTTAGGGTCGATTACAAAACCATTTAAGCCCGTACTTTGCCAAAGAGTTTTTAGTGAGTCTAGCAAACCACCCGATTGAGATGTGATAGTTTGAAAGAAATTAATCATTAATGCCTCCTTTTAAGCAATAGTATAAAGCAAATCACCTGCGTTAACATTAACGCCTTTAGCAACTGCGACAGTTACAACGCCACTCTTTGGAGCGGTAATATCGTTTGCCATTTTCATAGCTTCCAAAACGACAATAACATCGCCTTCTTTAATTGTTGCGCCACTGGCAACTTTAACCTCTAAAATTAGCCCAGGCATTGGAGCGTTAACTGCAAATGCGCCTGCTGCAACTTCAACTTTAACAGGAGCTGGCGCTGGTTTTGCCACTGGAGCTTGCGCAACTGGGGCAGAAACTGAAGCTTGTACAGCTACTGGGTTTGCAGTTAGTGGAGTTACTCCACCATTTATTTCTTCTACTTCTACTTGATAGTTTTTACCATCTACTTTAATATTAAATTTACGCATAAAAATATCTCCTATTATCTTATTTCTTTAATTGAACGCACAACAAACTTAACCTTTTTTTCTGATGTGGCGTTAACTTCTTCGTTTAAACAATATATTGCGGCAGTGATTGCAGCAATTACTGCATCATCTTGACACTCTAAGTTTGCAACTGGTAACATTGGTTGTGGCGTTGGCTTTTTTGCAACTGCGCCACCCACATTAAATTTTTCGACAAGTTTTATAATCCCTATTAGGAAAAATAAAACCAAAAAAACCATTGCGATACCAATAAAAGCAGTTTCTAACCCTAACAAAAACTTTTCTAAAAAAGTCATAGCGGGGGCGGTATCACACAATGCGCTACTTAAAAAACCATTCATTTGCGCCTCCTATATGCCCATCAACATTAATAATGCGCTTGCAATGTATGGTCGTAATGCAGAAGCGTTTACAATATTGTCAATGTAGCCATCTTTAGCAGAAATAAAAGCGTTTGCTTGCAATTCTGCATATTTTTTGCTTAACTCTGCCCTTGCTTTAACACTGTCTTTTGCTTTTTTCAATTCTTCTGTGTAAACAATATTAACAGCGGTATCACTGTTAATTGGGGATATTTCGGCGTTTACGCAAGCTAGGGTGTAATCAAAACCAATAGCTTTGCTCATAAACATTGTGTATGCGCTGCCAATAGCTTTGCCAATACATACCGCAATTTTAGAAACATCTGCACTTGCAATTGCGCCAACCAATTTTGCGCTTGCCTTAGCGATACCCTTAATTTCGCACGATAAACAACTTTTAACACCCTT
>JAVVTM010000210.1:0-1844 GCA_036653655.1 Clostridia bacterium
TATATTTTTATCGCTAATATTTTTATTATTAACCACACAACTTTCGTTTTGTTTATCCATATTGTCATCGCAATTTTTTATTTCTTCATATTTGCCATTAAATAATATTGCGTCAAATTTTGGCAAGCCAACATTTTGCTTACAAGAATTTTTGATAAAAACACATTTATCACATTTTTTTTGTTTTTTGTATTCAATCAAATCTTCTAGCGTGTTGCAAAAAGAATTGTCAACCACAAAACCCTCGCCAATTAGGTAGTTAATGTATTCGTGCGCAAACGATGCAACTCCATCACAAAACCCAACCGCAATATCCACACAAGGTATTTTAGGAAGGTTGCCTTCATTTTTTAAAGCAGACATCAAATTTGAAATACCAATGGCAAAACCGGTAGCGGGTATTTTTTTGTCAAAAGATAAACACAGTTCGTCATATCTTCCGCCCGACAAAATTGGCGCTCCAAAATACTTTGTCAAACCCTTGTAAACCACACCGCTATAATATCCATAATTGTTAACCAAGCTTAAATCAAAACTGATGTAATTTTCTAGCCCAAAAGATTTTAAATATTTGTAAATTTCCTTAAGATTATTTATTGCATTAACGCTCAAATCGTTGTGCGCAAAAGTTAACGCCTTATCCAAAATTTCCACTCCGCCAAAAAGCATTGGCAAACGCAAAATACTATCCATAACATTTTTCCGCAGACAGTTAGCTTTAACAAAAACTTGCACGCCAAGCATATCTTTGCGGTCAATCAAATCAATCAACTCAAGGGTATCCGCTTCGCTCAAATTTAATTCCTTAAGTACGCCTTTAAAAAAGTTAACTTGCCCAATGTCAATTAAAAAATCTTTAAGCCCCGTAGCCCTCAAACTTTCAATTGCTAAGGCAATCACTTCGGCATCGGCAACCGCGCACGATTTGCCAATAACTTCAACTCCGGCTTGCGTAAATTCTCTATCCAAATTGCTACCAGCCTTCAAGCAAAAAGAATTGCCCAAGTAGCAAAACTTGTGATGAGTTTTAACATCAAGTTTTGTAGAAACAATTCTAGAAATAGGAGTTGTCATATCCGGACGCAAAACCAACAAATTGCCATCGGTATCTGTTATCTTAAAAAGTTTATCATCGCTAACTTTAGAAACTCCATCACTAAACAAATTGTAATACTCTATGCTTGGAGTATCCAAACGCAAAAAGCCGTGATGCAAAAAAGTGTTGATGATGTTGTTTTCAACATCAACTTTAATAAAACAATCGTTAACTAAATAATCCTTAAACCCAATTGGTAATTTGTATTTAACTTTCATAATGCCTCCAAAACAAAATAATTATACAATACAAAGTTAAAATTGTCTAGTCTATATAAAATATTATATTATTTAACAATATGGCGTATTAGCGCAATTTTGCGCATTTTTTAGCCTTAAACACAGTTTGTAGTGTTATGAATTAGGGCGTTTATTATAAATATCGTGTTTATTTAGAAATATTAGCATTAATTTATTTGCTAATTCATAACAATATTTTATAAAAACAAAATGTCTGTTTAACTTTTTTGAAAAAAATTAACATAAAAAATATTTTTTTTGCATATATTATTTTTGCAAATTTAACAAAAAAGTAACGCAAAATGCAAAAAAATTTGTATTATTAAAATTAAACTCCACCCTCAAATTTACTTAAAAAAAATGTAAAACAGTTAAAAATAAGCTAAAATAAAACTTGTAATCTTTAAAAAACTTGCAAATAATCCACTCGTTTTAATCCAAAATAGTTGCGGCATTGTTGCAAAATTATATTTTTTAACAAAAAAATCAACAAATTTATAGATAAAATA
>JAVVTM010000211.1:0-1827 GCA_036653655.1 Clostridia bacterium
AAACGCTTATAAAGTCGAAGACAATTACCTCAAAGCTTAGCTTTGGTCGAAGACAGTTAGGTCAAGGCTTAGCTTTGGTCGAAGACAGTTACCTCAAAGCTTAGCTTTGGTGGTCCATAAATTAGTACTTTCGGGGTTGAAAATTGCGCTACAAAAGCGTTTTTTGCACCCGGGAAAGCGTTCATCGAGTTCCTCAATCAAGTTTTTCATATCTTCACGCTTGGTGTGTTTATCGGCAGGGCAAGGGTTAAAGATAATTGGCAAATCGTATTTACGGCAAAGTGCGCTTAGGTATTTTTCCTCGACATAAATTAGTGGGCGAATTAAAGTAATGCCCGTTCTACTCATATAAGAAACAGGCATAAATGTAGAAAATCTGCCCTCATAAATTAGGCTTAAGAACATTGTATCCAAGATGTCATCGGTATGATGACCAAGCGCAAGCTTGTTGCAGCCATTTTTAATTGCAACGGTATTCAATGCTCCACGGCGCATTTTTGAGCATAGCGAACAAGGATTGGTTTCCTTGCGGTCCTCAAAAATTATTTGCGCAATATTTGTATCTTCAATAATAAATTCCACGCCAATTTTTTTGCAATACTCCTTGCAATTTTCCACTTCTTGCGCACGGGTATCTTTAAACCCTAAATTGATATTAATGCCAATTAGCTCAAATTTTTGTGGCGAAAATTTTTGATAAGCGCTTAGCAAGGTTAGCAGTGCGATAGAATCTTTTCCGCCAGAAATCCCAACGGCAATTTTGTCGCCATCTTGTATCATATTGTAATCATCAATTCCTTTGCGCATAAGCGATAGTAGTTTTTGCATATTTACCTCTTAATTTTGTAGTTTTAATTTTACTAAATTTGATTTAAAATTGGATAGTGGCGCGAGCGTTAAGATGTAATTATATATCTTTTGCTAGCCACTGCAAACAATAATGCTACTGTATTTAAATAATTATAACTAATATTTGACTAAATGTAAATAAATACGTATAATAATTGTATGGCAGAACTAATTATAGAATTTTTTAAAAATTTGTTACACAACGACATCTTGACAACAATTATAATAGCAATTTTCCCTATTGTAGAATTGCGTGGGGCAATCCCCGTTGCAATTAGCATGGGTTTGACACCTTTTGAGGCGTTAATGTGGGCTTGGCTTGGCTCAAGCTTGGTTGTGCCAGTTTTGCTTTTATTGCTAAAACCAATGTTAAATTGGTTAAAAGGTTACAAAATTTTTTATCGCCTTGCAACCGGCACAGAGGAAATGTTTAACAGCAAAGCGGAAAAAATTGCAAACAAACATGGCGACACTTCTAAAAAATCATTTTGGTTTAAACTAATTGGTGTTTTGCTTTTTGTCGCTGTTCCTGCGCCACTAACAGGCGTTTGGACGGGTTCGGCAGTTGCGGTATTTTTGGGTCTACCATTTTTACCATCATTAATAGCTGTTTTGCTTGGCAATTTGTTTGCAGGCGTTATTGTAACACTGCTTTCAATGTTTTTTGCGTCATACTTGGATACAATAGTTTTAGCGTTTTTTGCGCTAGTTATTGTGTTGTTTATCATTTTTGTGTTTAAATTAGTAAAACATATGAAAATGGTGGATATGACTAAATTTGTTAAAAAAGAAAAAACAAAAAAAACAGAAAATAATGCTAAAACAGAAAATAATGCAAATGCGCAAAATAATGCTAAAATAGAAAACAATGCTAAAACAAATTTAGAAACAACGGATAACGCTGTTGATGTTATTAATGAAAATATAGATAGCAAAACGGATAACGCCGTTGATGTTATTAATGAAAATATAGATAGC
>JAVVTM010000212.1:0-1792 GCA_036653655.1 Clostridia bacterium
TTTTTAAAATATCTGCCAGTTGTTCTACCAGCAAAATTTTGATTGTATTTTCAATTTCCAAATTATTGTGCGCCGTATTTACCGCTTGACCAACAAAAATATTAATTTCGGTGGAAGTTTCAAAAAGTATATTGCCCAGTAAAGAAGCGCCATCGTGGCTTGCAAACTGCTTTAGTTCGCAATTTTTTACGTCGATATATTTTTTTGACAACTCAATCAACTTGCGCAATGTTAGCACGCCTTCCGTGGTTAAATCTATGCCTTCAATTTGCCCAATCGGCGGTATGGTATCATCAATATAATCCAAGTTAGTTTTAACTTCGGTGTGCAAAAATTTGGCAACAATTTGGCTTGTAGTGCCTCCGCAAACAATATGCTTGCCAGCTAAATCTAAAAACTTGCCAATAACTTCTTTATCCAAGTTTTTGTTTGAAGGCGGGCCTATCATCATATTTGTAACCGTTGGATTGATAATTTTGATGGCTGCGACAGTGGTGTCATCTCCCGGTTCGTTTTGGTACAAATCATTGCAAGCGTTAGCAAGCAAAGAGGTTAAACATCTGGCGGACATTTTTGGAGTAGAAGCCTTTTCAATATATTTTATAATATCCTTTCTATCCCAACCAAAATTTAACAATTTTCCTATGCCAGCGTGCAAAACGCCATCAGATGCAATTAATAAAGCGCTATTTTCATTTAAAGCGATATCGCTCAAGTAGATATCTTTTTGCGCTATAACTTTTTTTGCGCGCTTCAAATCTTTACATTTGCCATTTTCAAGCAAAATAGCTTGCGGATTATCATATTCAATAAGTTTGCCCACGCCGTTATAATCAATTTTTATAATGCTAAAAGTGGAATATGCCACATTTCGTATTTTGCAAACAGGCAATGTTTTTGCAACCGTTTCAACGCAATCTTCAATTTCTATATCGTTGCTTATCATATTGCACAACATGCGTGAGGTTAGTGTGGATAAAATGTTTGCCTTAACGCCACTACCCAAGCCATCTGCTAAAACAATGGTTGCGCCCGAATCATTTAAAATGTACTCCACTTTGTCGCCACACAATTCTTCGCCAGATTTGTTTAACGAGCAATAGCCAATATCTAAAAACATTTTATTTTTCATTGTATTCCTCGGTCATTGCATTTTTTAATTTAGTTAAAGCCACTTTGGTATCGGCAGTGGTTTCGCCAAGCAAACTTGCAATTTCTTGCACAATATTCATTTGCTTTTCAATAACTTTATTTGTAGTTTCAACGGTTTCTTGCTTTACCTTTTTAATATGCTCATCAAATAAAACCTCTTTGGTTATATCACGGATTGTGCTTATTATAACATTTTCATTATCCGTTTTTTTAATGGAGATTTGCGCCCACTTATTGGTTTTGTCAATAAATATTTTTTTGTTGTAAATGGTTTCGATATTATTCATAACCAAAATATAATCGCTAGGGTTCATATAATCAACAATATATTTGTCTTTAAGGTCGGTATCTGTAATGCCATAAATGGCTTTTGCAATATCATTAAATTCTATAATTTTTAAATCGCCATCAATAGCGATAATGCCGTTTGGCGAATTTTTTATTATTTCTGTCGAAAAACTCTCTGCACGCTCACGCATATAAGGCACGCACATTTCCAAAATTGCCTCGTTGTTATAAACAGCGATTGCCTTTTCTCTACAACTATTAAACCCGCAAGCGCCACAATTCAAATAATCTTTTGGCGAGTTTTTGCCAATTTTTTTAAGAATATCGCTAATCTCATTTTCAGTTGGCATTA
>JAVVTM010000213.1:0-1779 GCA_036653655.1 Clostridia bacterium
AGCTTGGATATTAGCGTTTAAATGCGCTTTAAATTTTTCTAACGCATCAACGCCCAACTGTGGGGTTTCCCTAAAAAGAAACTGTATTGTAGCCATTGTGTTGAACACAAAGTGTGGCGTAATTTGCCCTTTTAGCGATAACGCTTTAATGTTTTTAATTTCGCTATCAAGCTTGATTGCCTTAAAAGCGGTTAAATAATTTTCCCTTAAAATCCGCAAATAAACAAACAAAGTTAGCATTGTTAATATTAACATTAATATAATATGTACTAGCGAGTTAACGGACAAATACAACCCAAAATTGTCAAACAGCGTTGTAAGCACATTAACGCCAATTATATTTACAATAAACAACATTTGCAAACTGAAATTTCGCTTGTTAATTATTGATTTGCACAAATAATAATTGATTGTTACAATAAACGCAAAAATAGGAACTGTTGAAAAATACCTAAAAAAAGCGCCTTTACAACTGAAATAAATGGCAAAAAATGCAATGGTATTTAGGATAGTAGAAACAAGAAGTGGTTTTGTAAATTGAATATATTTTTGCCTAACACATACAAAAAGGACAGTTAAAATTAGCGCAAAACAAAATATGCCACTGAGATATGAGTAGCTGCGTATGCAAAGTTCAACTGCGTTAAACCGCAAAATTAGCGCCGTTTCGCCCTCTTTTAGCGTGCTGAAAAGGGTTTCCTGCATAGTATCGCAATACAAAAATTGCAAAAAAATCATTGAAAGTAGCAAAATAAATCCGCCATCTTTTTTTGTTGTAACACCAATGATACAGCACATTAATATTACCGCAAGAAGTATTGATGATGCGATATTATCCAAGCCATAAAGCGTAAAATTTGGGTTGTGAGGTTTGCCAATTTGCAAGCAAAGCGGTTGATTATAACAGCCTAAATCGGTGTAACTCATCTCTAAAACAACATCAATATCTTCGTTTGTTTGCGCAATATAAGCGGTTGATATCGCATTTGACAAAACTGCGCCAGTTTTTTCTTTTGACATTTCACCCGAGGCAAAAACTTTTTTGTCATTTAAAAAAATCTGATAAGCTACAAGTATGCGTTGAGTGTTAAAGGAAAATTTAGAGCCTTTTTTAACGCCTTTAATTGTCGTTTTGTAAGATGCGTAACCTTTGCGCCCAAAATTTTTATTTAGCCTAGACCAAGTGTCATTAATTTTTATAACGCCGTCATTTTCTCTGTTGATATTATCTGAAATTATCCAATCGTTATAAAAAAATTGCCAATCATTATTTAAAAGCACTTGCGTTTCTTCAAAATTTTCGATGTTGGTTACAAAAATATTAGTGCCGTCAAACTTTATATCTTTATTATTATTAACTGTCATTTGGGGCAAATAAAAGACAAGCAAAAACATAAGTAAAAATATACTTATACAAAAAGTTGTCAAAATAACGATTTTAGCGTTGTAAGAAATTTTCATAAAAGCCCCTCATTTGTAAATGAAAATTAGTGTTCACATTAATAATACCATATTACTATATTAAGTGTCAAAAAAGTGTCAAAATAGTGTCAAAAATAAATAATTTAATTAAAAAGTTGCAAAAAACTTTAAGAATATTTGATTTGATATTGAATTATTAATTTTAAAGTGATACAATGAGATATTAGAGGATAAATTTTATAACAAAACAAATATTTAAAAGCAAAAACATTATGCTAAAATATTCAATGGTTTTAAAAATGTGAAAGCAAAAACATTATGCTAAAAAATTCAATGGTTTTAAAAAATGTAAAAGCA
>JAVVTM010000214.1:0-1760 GCA_036653655.1 Clostridia bacterium
GTGGTTGTGCAAAATGACACTTATGACACGCAGGCTTTTTTAGCTGTTGTAAAAAATAAAATTGCAAACAATCAATTTGTAGAACAGTTAGAGCCATTGTATTTAAAAAAATCGCAAGCAGAGCGTGAAGAAGCCGAAAGAAAAAATAATGTCAATTAGTTTAATTTTAGGATAGCTAAATGGAGCAATCAAAAATAAAACTGCAATAAATAAAATATATTAAACCAATAAATAAGAATGGCAGTAAATAACAAAAATATTGAAATAACAAAAAAATTGTGATTATAAAAAAGATAAAGACACCAAAATTTAAGGATATCAAACTAATAAAATAAAATGGCAGTAAATAACAAAAAATATTGTAGATAATAAAAAAATTAAAAACACCAAAATTAAAGGATAACAATCTACCAAAATAAAATGGCAGTAAATAACAAAAATATTGAAATAATAAAAATATTGTAGATTATAAAAAAATTAAAAACACCAAAATTAAAGGATAAAAAACTACCAAAATAAGAAGTCAATTAACGAAAAAAAGGTAATAAATGAGCGAAAACAAAAAAAATATTGAAATAATAAAAATGTTGCAACAGCACTTAGATGATGTTGTAGAATTGGAAAAAGCAACCTCAAAATGCCCGTGGAGCAAGCAATCTTTTTTAAACGAAATTGCCAACCCAATTAGCAATAATTTTGTAATGTTGTTGCAAAATAAAATAATTGGTTATTACGGGTTTCAAAAGGTGCTAGAAGAAGCATATATTAATAATATAGCGATAACCACGGCTTTTCAGGGCAAGGGTTACGGCAAAATTTTACTGGAGCACTTACTTACAACTTGCAAAAATTTAAATATTAAGGCAGTTACTTTAGAGGTTAGAGTTAGCAATAATGTTGCAATCTCTTTATACCAAAAATACAATTTTATAAACGCTGGCAAACGAAAATCTTTTTATCCTGACGGCGAAGATGCTTATATTTTTTGGTATTATGGAGGCGATGAAAATATTAAATTATCTTGACATTGGCAAAGGCGAACCACTAATATTTTTGCACGGTTGGGGTGGCAGTATTAACAGTTTTTTGCAGTTAGCCACACGATTATCCGCTAAATATAGATGTATTTTGGTGGATTTTTACGGTTTTGGGCAAACGCCATTGCCCGATTATCCACTAAATTTGCAAGATTATGCAGAGGGCGTAACGCAAGTTTTAACAAAATTGAATATCACAAAAGCAACTCTAATAGCGCACTCGTTTGGTGGCAGAGTTGCTATTTTTTTAGGCAATCAACCGTATGTTAAAAGCATAGTTTTGATTGATAGCGCAGGGCTAAAACCACGGCGAAAAGTTAAATTTTACATTAAGATATTTGCAAGCAAAATTTGTAAATTGTTTAAAATTAAAGCAAATTTAGGCTCGTGCGATTACAAAAAACTAAGCGAAATTGAAAAGATAAATTTTAAAAATATTGTTAATAATCATCAAGATAAAACAATCAAAACACTAAAAGTTAAAACGCTAATATTGTGGGGTAAATGTGATAAAGATACCCCACTTTTTATGGCAAAAAAATTGCAAAAAACCCTCAACGCAAATTTGTTTATTTTTAAAAAGTTGGGGCATTTTTGCTATTTATATGAGGAGACAGCGTGCATAAATTTGATAGATAGGTTTTTGAGAGGTGATTTTGATGGAGTATCTGGCATTAATTATATTTAGCGCATTTGTAGCTTTTTCGGGTGAAAAAAACTTGC
>JAVVTM010000215.1:0-1753 GCA_036653655.1 Clostridia bacterium
GGCAAAATGGAAAACAATTTAGAACTTCTTGCTTTAAAAATTAATAGTTTTATCGAAACCAACAACAGTAAATATGTTTTGGAAAAACTTTTGGAGGAAATTAAAGATTTAAAGAAAACGGGTTACTTGTGCAAAAAAGAGCAGAGCGAAATTAACAATATTATTGACAATTTGGAAAGCAATATCGTTCAATAGTAGCACGCCAGCAAAGCGTTATTTGCAAACATTTATATTGATATAAATTATAAAAATATAATCTATATATGACAAACAATAATACAACTTATATAGTGTGATGTGCAGACAAATATGCAAACATTTATATTGATATAAATTATAATACAACTTATAAAGGCAAACAATAGTATATTTTATTTGTAAGGCAATAAAACAAACGCAACAAATTTAAACTGCTAAGTATCATTAACCCGTTTTTGATGAGAAAGGCAGTTTTTTTGTTTATAATTGCAAAATGTTTTAGCGGCGCAAAAATAAGCGATAAATATTTTAAAAATAGGTTACTTATTTGTTGCAATAAAAAAATTTAAGTGCTAAAATATCCTTAATATCATAGGAGGTACATAAGTAGTGGATGCTGATCCTTTAATCGAAAATAATTATTAATCATCAAACACTGTTGTGCGCTATGCCTCGTGTTTGACGAACAGGAGGTAGAAATGGTAAATGTTTATAAAACAAACAATCAAATATTAGAAACAATCGAAAGAGATACTTATATTAAAGAAGGCTATGATTTTGAGGGCTGTTGGGTTGAATTAACAAACCCAACCGATAAAGAAATCGAGTTTATTTCTAAAGCAACCAATGTTGAAGAAGAACATATTAAAGCTCCCCTAGACGAGGAGGAACGCGCACGTATTGAAAAAGATGAAAATCTGCTAATCACTATCGTGGATATTCCTATTATTGAGGAGGAAGAAGATTATTATTCTTATTCTACATTGCCAATGGGCATTATCATCAATGATAAAACCGTTATTACAGTGTGTTTAAAAGAAACAATAATCACGCGTGATTTTTTTACAGGAAGGATTAAAAATTTTAAAACTTACAAAAAAAATCGTTTTCTTTTACAGCTTTTGTACAATATTGCAACAAAATATTTGCACTATCTAAAATTAATTGACAAGGCAAGCCAAAAGATTCAAAATGTTTTGCACAAATCAACTCGTAATAAAGAGTTAATTCAGTTGCTAGATTTAGAAAATTCCTTGGTATATTTGTCAACCTCATTGCGAGGCAACGATTTAGTTATTAGCAAATTAATCAACACTCCAGTTATCCGTAAATTTGAAGAAGATGAAGAATTGCTTGAAGATGTTGCAATTGAAAACAAGCAAGCGTTGGAAATGTGTAACATTTATCGTGATATTTTAAGCGGTACAATGGATGCGTACGCTTCTGTTATTTCAAACAACCAAAACAGTGTTATGAAAGTTTTAACACAAGTTACAATACTTTTGTCAATTCCAACAATTATTGCAAGCTTTTGGGGCATGAATGTAAAAGTGCCGGGCGAAGGCAGCATTTTAGGGTTTTGGCTTGTTGTCGCATTTTCGATAATTATTTCTATCGTTGTAGGTGTTGGGCTGTTTAAAAGCAAATTTAAGGGCTAAAATAGCTAAATTTAAGGCTTTTTTAATGAAAAATAAAAAAATTAAAAAAAAATTAAAAAACCGCAAATTTTGTTTGACAAATTATTTAAGAAATGATATTATTTGTAGGCTGTCTT
>JAVVTM010000216.1:0-1738 GCA_036653655.1 Clostridia bacterium
CGGGCACTTTTGTGCAGTTTTTACCCGATGAGGACGTATTTAAAAAAGAAACTTTTAGTTACACTGTTATCGAAAAGAAAATTAGAGAGTTGTGCTTTTTAAATTGTGGCATAACAATTACTTTAAAAGATAACCGCACCGAAGATGAAAATGGCAATCCTATGTATGTGGAGTTTCATTTTGATGGCGGTTTAAAAGATTTTGTATCTTATTTAAACGAAGGCAAAATTCCTTTGTTTCAAATGCCAGCGCTTATTGAAAATACTATTGATAAGTTTCAATATCAAGCTAGTTTTCAATACACTGATGATTATAACGAAAACATAATCTCATATGTCAACAACATTCCCACAACAGAAGGTGGCACTCATGAGGCTGCGTTTAAGACTGCATACACAAAGGTTTTAAACGATTATGCGCGCGCTAACAACATTTTAAAAGAAAAAGATGACAACTTTTTTGGCGAAGATTTTAGAGAGGGTTTAACGCTTATTATTTCAGTTAAAATGCAAAATGTTCAATTTGAAGGACAAACAAAAACAAAATTGGGCAACCCTGAAGTTAAAAATATTTTAGAAAATGCTGTTTATAATGATTTGATGGATTTTTTAAAAAAAGCTAAAAAAGATGTTATTGACGCAATCTATCTTAAGGCGCAAGGCGCTGCAAAAGTGAGGATTGATACTCGCAAAGCTAAAATGCTTTCTCGCCAAAAAAATTCTATTTTTAACACATCATTAATTGGCAAATTATCTCCTTGTAGTGGTAAAAAAGCAGAAATTAACGAGCTTTTTATTGTTGAGGGCGATAGCGCTGGAGGTAGCGCAAAACAAGGCAGAGATAGGCACTTTCAAGCAATTTTGCCACTTAGAGGCAAGCCACTTAATGTTGAAAAGAAAAAGTTAGATAAAGTGCTAGCCAATGAGGAAATTGCCTCAATAATCAACGCTTTGGGCGCAGGTTTTGGCGAAGATTTTAACATTGAAGATTTAAAATATAGCAAAATTGTTATTCTTGCCGATGCCGACCAAGATGGTGCGCACATTCGTGCAATTTTGTTAACATTTTTCTTTAGATATATGCGCAAGCTTATTACCAATGGCAATGTTTATATTGGTATGCCTCCACTTTATAAAATTGAAGCAAAAGGCAAGATTACCTATGCATATGATGATATTCAATTAGAGGAATTGTTGCAAACTGCGCCTCGTGGGTACGCTTTGCAACGATATAAAGGGCTAGGCGAAATGAACCCCGAACAGCTTTGGGAAACAACTCTAAACCCCGAAACTCGCTCCTTTACTAGGGTGAGTATCGATGATATTGCCGATGCCGAAAAAATGATTACAACCCTTATGGGCGATGATATTGATTCACGCAAGAAGTACATTAATACTTATGCCAATTTTAACAAAGTGGACAAGTATGAAAAATTAGGAGAGTAGAATGGCAAAACAAATTGTTGATAACACAAAGATTGTTGATAGCTCTATGGAAGATGTTTTACACAATTCTATGATGCCTTATTCTGAATATGTAATTTTGGATAGGGCTTTACCTCGTGTTGAAGATGGCTTAAAGCCCGTTCAACGCCGAATTTTGTTTACAATGCTAGAATTAGGGCTTCAACCCGACAAACCTTTTCGTAAATCTGCAAGGATTGTTGGCGATTGCTTGGGCAAATATCATCCGCACGGCGATACTTCTGTTTATAGCGCAATGGTTCGTATGGCGCAAG
>JAVVTM010000217.1:0-1722 GCA_036653655.1 Clostridia bacterium
AACAAACTATTATGAAGCCTAACATCGATTTGCAAACCGCAATCGAAAACATTGATATTGGCGGCCCTACAATGTTGCGTAGCGCAGCAAAAAATTATCAAGATGTTACCGTTATTGTTGACCCAGCCGATTATGCAAAAGTTTTGGCTGAAATTGAGCAAGACGGCAAAGTTAGCAAAGAAACCAACTTTTATTTGATGTACAAAGTATATCAACATACAGCCGTTTATGACACTTTAATTAGTGAGTATTTAAGGCAAAAATTAAACATTGACTTTCCTGAAACTATCACTTTTGCTTACGAAAAAGAGCAAGATTTGCGTTACGGCGAAAATCCAGCGCAAAAAGCTGTTTGTTACAAAGAGTGTTTCCCAACAGCAGGCGCTTTAAGCGATGCTAAACAATTGCACGGAAAGGAATTGTCTTACAACAACTTTAATGATACAAACGGCGCATTAGATTTGCTAAGAGAATTTTCTGAGCCAACAATTGTTGCTTGCAAGCACGCCAACCCTTGCGGAGTGGCTAGCGCAAATGATATTTCTACCGCTTTTAAAAATGCCTACGAAAGCGACCCTGTTTCTGTTTTTGGTGGCATAATTGCAAGCAATAGGCAGATTGACAAGGAAACAGCCCAACAGATTTCTAAAATTTTTATTGAGATTGTTGTTGCGCCAAGTTTTAGCGAAGAAGCTATTGCAATTTTAACCGAAAAGAAAAATATTAGATTGTTAGAACTAAAAACAATCAACGCTCCATTAAAAAAAGAAGCGCTTGATATGAAAAAGATTTATGGCGGTTTGCTTGTTCAAGATTATGATAGGTTGACTGTTGAGGAAAATAAAATTACTTATGTTACTGAAAAAAAGCCTACAAAAGAACAAATGGAAGATATGCTTTTTGCAATGAAAGTTGTAAAACATACAAAAAGCAACGCTATTGTTGTGGCTAAAAACAAAACAACACTAGGCGTTGGCGCTGGGCAAGTTAATAGGATTTGGGCTGCAAAACAAGCCGTTGAACATTCTTTAACAAGCACCGAAGGCGCAGTTTTAGCTAGTGATGCATTTTTCCCTTTTAATGATTGTGTTGATGTTGCAAGAGATGCAAAAATTGGCGCAATTATTCAACCGGGTGGCAGTAAAAATGACCAAGACAGCATTGACAGCGCAAATAAATTTGGCATTGCAATGATTTTTACTGGCGACAGACATTTTAAGCACTAAGGAGTATTATGGATATTTTAGTTATTGGAGGCGGTGGCAGAGAACACGCAATTTGTTGGTCATTAAAGCGTAGCAAACAGTGCGGAAAGTTGTATTGTATGCCGGGTAACGCTGGCATTAGCGAAGTTGCGGAGTGCGTTAATATTGGAGTTATGGAGTTTGATAAAATTTTGGATTTTTTAAATAAAAACCAAAATATCAAGTTAACCGTTGTTGCTCCTGATGACCCACTTGCAAGTGGCTTGGTTGATTTGTTGGAAAAAAACGGGCACAGAGCGTTTGGCCCACACGCAAATGCTGCTATTATTGAGGGTTCTAAGGCGTTTTCTAAACAACTTATGAAAAAATATAACATTCCTACCGCAAATTATGAGGAATTTGTTAATTATGATAAAGCGATTAAATATTTGGACAGTTGCAACTTTCCATTGGTTGTTAAAGCCGATGGATTAGCCTTGGGCAAGGGCGTAATTATTTGTCAAAATAGGGTTGAGGC
>JAVVTM010000218.1:0-1685 GCA_036653655.1 Clostridia bacterium
TCTAAAAGATAAAAATCTGATTCTACAACTGAACCTTCGGTTAATTCAAAGGTTTTTTTATCAATACTTTTTCCTCCAATTTGCCCTAGTAAGATGTCAAATGTTGTGTTTTTAATTTTATTTGTAATATATTGCCTTGTGTTAGTTAAATTTGCAGTGGCAATTATGTAAGGTAAACTGGTGTCTGCAATTGTGTAATATGGCAAACCGTTAACTTCTCTATCTAATTTTACTGAAAGGTCGGTTGAGGTTTCATCGGTAAAAATAATTTTAATTTTAGTAATCTTTTTACCTTCCATATCCAAATTAAAAACGCAAGTGTCATTAACATAATTTAAAATGTTTTCAATTGTTTTATTTTTTAGCTCGGCAATGGTGATTGTGTTTGCAAATTGAATAATTTGCTCATTACTAAGCGCCGGCGCTAGGCGGTTTAAATTGTTGTACGCAATTTTATTTGTTACTGTATAATTTGGAGTTGTTACAATATTTTCCTCAAATGTAAAAAGAGTTTTATCGGGTACAAGTTTTTCTTCAATTGCAAAAGATGTTAGCCCGTTTACGGTTTCTTTTGAAGTTAAAAATATTTTACCATTTTCAATTTTGTCAATTTTACAAACGGCACTTGGCAAGTGTGCGCACGATAACAAAACCGTATAATCTGCCAAATTATCTGTTGGGTTAATTTGCGTAACTTTAGTTTGTGAGCCATTAATATTTTTATAATATTCAACCAAAGTAACATCTTTAATTTCATTTGTTGCAAGCTTTATTGGCGGAGCAGGTGGGTCAACCGGCTTTTCAACTGGTGGGTCAACCGGCTTTTCAACTGGTGGATCAACCGGTTTTTCAACAGGTGGATCAACTGGCTTTTCAATGACAGGAGGGTCTTTTGGTGGATTTTCTACAATTAGTGTATCTTTAGGCATTAAAAACACAACCAAAAGGCACGCAATAACAGCTAAAACTATTATTGTTAACATAATAAACAATAAAGATTTTTTATTAATTTGATTTTTCATTTTTCCCTCTACAAATAAATATTTTCTCTCTAAAATAAGTATTTTCTCTCTACAAACAAATATTTCACTTACAATATAATATTAACTAAAAAGTGTTTTGTTGGCAAGTGTTAATAGCAAAAAAATTATAATACCAAAGTTAACAACAGAATTTAATAATATATTGCTTATATATAATATATACCATATAAGTAACACTGTCAATAGTGTCAAAAAAAAGGCAACAAAAAATAGGGTACTTGATAAAAAAACAACAAAAATAGGGTACTTGATAAAAAAACAACAAAAATAGGGTACTTGATAAAAAATTGCAACAAAAATAGGGTACTTGATAAAAAATTGCAACAAAAAAGGGAGTACTTGATAAAAAAACAAAAAATAGGGTACTTGATAAAAAAGCAATAAAAAATAGGGTACTTGATAAAAAATTACAACAAAAAAGCGCATAGCAAAGTGGTGCAAATGAAAAAAAGATGACTAAAACGCAAAAACCGTCAATATCGACAAAAAATAGGGCATTGGATAAAAAAACAAAAAAAATATGGCATATTAATAAAAAAGGCAATAAAAAATATGGCATATTAATAAAAAATTGCAACAAAAAAGCGCATAGCAAGTATGCGCTGGTTTTTGGTGGGAAGAGATGGATTCGAACCATCGAAG
>JAVVTM010000219.1:0-1685 GCA_036653655.1 Clostridia bacterium
CGGATAATATTAAAACAAGCGCTAATGGAGTTACTTTCAGCTTACATATTAAAAATAATGTAAAAAATTGTCATACAAAATTACTTGGCGAGCATAATAGAGTTAATATTCTGCTTGCAGTTGCAGTGGCAAATTTTTTGCAAGTGGATATTAACAAAATAATGCTTGCAATAAACCAATTAGAGCCAACGCCACATAGGCTAGAATTGTTGTCTGGCGCACGAGAAATTGCGATTATTGATGATACCTACAACAGCAATATTGACGGCTTTAAAAAGGCGCTTGCCGTGCTGGAAAGCTTTGAGGGCAAAAAAGTTTTAATCACTCCAAGCCTTGTGGAGTTGGGAAAAAGCGAGCAAGAAATTAACCAACAACTGGCGCAAGAAATTGCAAAAGTTTGCCAATTAGTTGTGCTTGTTGGGCAAAATAGCAAATGCTTAATGGCGGAGTTAAAAAACATTGGTTTTAGTGAGTATTTGTATTACGAAAGCTTGCAACTTGCGCAAAAAGATTTTGAAAAAATTTTAAATAAAGGCGATGTTGTTTTAATGGAAAACGATTTGCCAGATAACTATTAGGGGGGATAATATGAATGTTTTAGTAATTTTTGGAGGCAAATCAACCGAACACGATATTTCTATTATAACGGCGTTACAACTTGCGCAAAACTACAACGGCTGTAAAAACAATTTGATACCGTTGTACATAAATAACGGCTTTTATATCGGCGAAAAGTTGAATGATATTGATACTTTTATCAACAAGGACTTTAAAAGTTTAAAGCGTGTTTTATTTGTGCAAAACGGCATTTGTGATTTTAAAAAACCTAAAAAAATTAAGGGCATAGATTGCGCTATTTTGTGCGCACACGGTGGCGATGGCGAAAATGGAGCGCTTGCCGGCATGATGGAAATGTACAATATTCCTTACACAAGTTGCGATGTTTTGGCAAGCAGTATTGGCATGAGCAAAGATGCCAGCAAAAAATATTTTAAGGCGATTGGGCTTAATGTTTTGCCAAATATTGTGCTAGAAAAGGAGCGCTATTTTGATGATTATGTCAATTTGCGCAAAGACATTGTCAAAAAAATGAAGTTTCCGTTAATAATCAAACCTAACAGCGCTGGTTCTTCAATAGGCATTAAAGTGGTTAAAGATTTTAATGAGTTTGAGGAGGCTATGGAAGTGGCGTTTTTGTATGATGAGTTTGTTACAATAGAGCGTGCGCTAACCAACTTTTATGAGATAAATTGCGCGGCGATTAAGGTGGGCGATGATATTAAAATTAGCCAAACCGAGCACCCTGCAAGTTGGCAAGATTTTTTAACCTATGAGGAAAAATATATTTCTGCGCCAAAACACCAAATACCTGCCGATATTTCTGCCGAAATGGCAACGGAAGTGAGCAAATTGACAGAAAAAATTTACAAGGAAATGAACTTGTTTGGCGTAGTTCGTATGGACTTTATGTGGGACAGAGATGCAAGCAAATTGTATATTAACGAGATTAACACAATACCCGGGTCGATGGCGTATTATTTGTTTGAGGGCGTAGGGATAATGTACAACGAACTAATTGAAATTATGATTGAACAGGCGGTGGCACGCAAGGCAAAACAAACAAAAATTTGCTACAATTACAACACATCAGTGCTACAATTAAATAAAAACAAATCGTTAGTAGG
>JAVVTM010000220.1:0-1652 GCA_036653655.1 Clostridia bacterium
ATAAAAGGCGCTTATTTAAAAAAAGTGGGCTAGAGTCTTGCAAAATCCTTGACATATATATGTAATAAATATAAAATTAGTAAATTGAATAATTATATATATTACCTTTAGGAGCGTGCAAATGTATAACAAGGTTACAACCTCTCTTAATTTTGTTGATAGAGAAAAAGATGTTTTAAAATTTTGGAAAGAGAACCACATTTTTGAAAAAAGTGTGGATATTAACAACGGCGCAGAAGAATTTAGCTTTTATGATGGCCCACCAACAGCAAATGGCAAGCCACATATTGGGCATATTTTAACTCGTGTTATGAAAGATATCATTCCTCGTTATAAAACAATGAAAGGTTATCACGTTTTGCGTAAAGCTGGCTGGGATACTCACGGGTTGCCGGTTGAACTTGAGGTGGAAAAATCATTGGGCATTGATGGCAAACAAGACATTGAAAAATATGGTATTGAGCCATTTATCAAGCAATGCAAACAAAGCGTATGGAAGTATAAAGGTGAGTGGGAAAAAATGAGCGACCGAGTTGGCTACTGGGTTGATATGGAAAATCCTTACATCACTTATGATGATAATTATATCGAATCTGTTTGGTGGTCATTAAAGAGTATTGCCGATAAGGGCTTGCTTTACAAGGGCTACAAAATTGTACCATATTGTCCTCGTTGTGGCACAGCGTTGTCAAGCCACGAAGTTGCGCAAGGCTACAAAGATGTTAAAGAGGTTTCAGTTTTTGTCAAATTTAAAGTTAAGGGCGCTCAAAACGAGTACTTTTTAGCTTGGACAACAACACCTTGGACATTGCCATCAAACGTTGCGTTGTGTATGAACCCTAACGAAAATTATGTTAAAATTGCAGTTGGCGCTGAAAAGTTTATTTTGGCTGAAGCGTTAGCAAGCAGTTTATTTGAAGAATACACCGTTTTAGAAACTAAAACAGGCAAAGATTACGAATTTGCTGAATACGAGCCACTTTTTGACTATTACAATGGCGAGGAAAAAGCTTTTTATGTAACATGCGATAATTATGTTACATTAACCGATGGCACAGGCGTTGTTCATATTGCGCCGGCTTTTGGCGAAGATGACGCTAACGTTGGCAAAAATTACAAATTACCTTTTGTCCAAATGGTTGATACTCGTGGCAGATTTACAAGCGATTGCAACGATTTAGCTGGCGTTTTTTGTAAAGATGGCGACAAAATTGTTATTAAAAAATTGAAAGAACAAAATTTGTTATTTAAGGAACTACCTTTTGAGCATAGTTATCCATTTTGTTGGAGATGTGATACTCCGCTAATCTACTATGCAAGAAGCTCTTGGTTTATTAAAATGACAGAAGTTAGAGATAGATTGCTTAAAAACAACAAGGCAGTTAATTGGATGCCTCCAACAATTGGCACAGGCAGAATGGGCAACTTTTTAGAAAATGTTATTGATTGGGGTATTTCTCGTGAAAGATATTGGGGTACTCCGCTACCAATTTGGGTTTGCAAAGATTGTGGCGAAGTGCACGTTGTTGGCAGTAAAGAAGAATTAAAAAAATTGGGTGGCATTAGTGGCGATATCGAATTGCACAAGCCATATATTGACGCAGTAAAATTTAAGTGCAACAAGTGCGGTGGCACAATGGAACGCACGCCAG
>JAVVTM010000221.1:0-1533 GCA_036653655.1 Clostridia bacterium
CAAATCTTTACTCGCACCGCAACATATCGTTAGGTACGCTTATGGCTGTCTATATTGCAACATCTGATGAAGCTATCCCGATTTTGCTGAGCAATTATAATAAAATTGGTTTACTCTTACCCCTGATTTTAATTAAACTTGTTATGGCTTTATTTGCTGGTTTTACATTAGATTTTATCATGAAAGGCTTTAGAAAAAATAAGCAAATTTCATTTGAAGAAACTGAAAATATTTGCATTAATAATGAAACTAGCCATAATGATGCGCCTTCGCAAATTAATCATTTACGCACTGACCTTAGTTGGCTTGATGTTAAAACTAAAATAAATAGTAAAAGTTCTGAGCTAAGCAGGCTTGATATCGAAACACAACTTAAACTTGAATACAATGGTTTTGATAATCATATCAACAAAGAAAATGACAGCGCAAGTAACAATATTGATACTGAAACACATAAAAATCACGCTCATGATGATGAAAACGAAAAAGGTTGCTGTGGGCATAGTTTAAATAAAGCGACAAATTATTTGTTACATCCGTTAATTCACAGTTTAAAAGTTTTTGTCTATGTTCTTATTGTAAATTTAGCCATGGGCACTGCCATTTACTACTTAGGGGAAGAAAAACTGCAGGCAATAATGTTGAGTAGCCATGCGTTCCAACCGTTTATTGCAGGGCTTATTGGCATGATTCCAAATTGTGCGTCAAGCGTTTTGATTACAGAATTATACTTGCTTGGCGGTTTAAATTTAGGTTCGGCAATTGCAGGGCTTTCCGTTAACGCAGGCATAGCTTTTGCGGTACTATTTAAGCAAAATAAGCCGTTAAAACAAAACTTCGCAATACTGTTCGGCTTGTATCTTTACAGCTGTATAATTGGCTCTTTTGTGATGTTAATACAACAAGCCTTTTTCCTTTAATATATCAGCTTGACATTTTTTAATTATAATTTTTTACAAATAAAATGAAGCCTCGTGCTTATTTATTAATGTATTTTAAAACAAAATAACGCTTAATTTTTTATAATTGTAGTATTTTACAAACGAAATAATTTTTTATGTTTTATCATAGTATTTTACAAACAAAATACATTTTAACACCTTACAAATTCAACCATTTGCGATATAACCTTATTTTTTATTATCGCTTTTAGATTATCACTGTTGTTTCTCTTGTTGTTAATAGTATTTATTTCTCTTTGCTTATTACTGTTATATTTCTCTATTGTTTATTTTAATAATATTCATAAGCTTTTAACTGCACTTTTTTATATTTATCTCGTTAAACCGCAAAAATATTGTTTTACAAACACTTTCAATATAAAACAGTGTGGCGTTTGTGCATAAAAAAAGAGTTAGTATTACTACTAACTTTTAAACTAATTAAATTTAGTTACTTAACTGTACTTTTATTATATTTATCCAGTTAAACCGCATTAAAACAAATTTGCAAACACTATTTGTTCACACTTAAACCGCATTAAAACAGCTTTACAAACGCTTTTATTTAAAGATATGTAGCGTTTGTGCATAA
>JAVVTM010000222.1:0-1463 GCA_036653655.1 Clostridia bacterium
TTCTGAGTGCTAAGTTTTAACTGGCGCCTAAAACAGGACTCGAACCTGTGACCGTTCGGTTAACAGCCGAATGCTCTACCGCTGAGCTAAGGAGGAATATGCGGATATGTAATTTTTTTAAATTTTGTTATCTTTTAATAACATAAATTATGATAATGGATATTTGAGGTTTTGTCAAGGCTTTTAATCAAAAAAGTACAAAATTTTTTATAATAAAAGTTATTGATTATCTGGCTTTAATAAAAATTACTTTATTTGATTTGTTTTGTCTTTATTAGCAAATTTTTCTAAACAAATTTTGCGCACAGCTAAGTGTTTTTTTATTCCTTTTATCGTTTTTTTTGCTAGCACTATATCAATATATACAAACATTGCGCAGATTGCAAAATCTAAAAGTGTCAAAAACAACGCTGTTAAAGTTTGTACGCCATCAAACGCCGTAAAGCTTTTTACCACGTAAATAAACCCAACAACTATAAAAAATAATGTTACCACACCAAGCGCAATAATCCCAAACCCAATCAACAACACAAATAAACTCATAAAAATATCATTAAATATTAAATCGGCTTTGCTACTTGGCGCAGCACTTTTTGCCTCGTGCGATGTGTCTGGTTTTAAAGCAGAGTTGCTCTCGCTCTTTTTAGGCAAGGGATTTGTTGAGTGGCTATCATTATTAATATTTATTGCGTTAGTTTCGCTGTCTTGCATAGTATTTGTGTCATTATCGCTAATATTTTTTGCATTTTTACTGCCTTGGTTATCACTACTTGACATTGCACTTTTACTTTCTTGTGTATCAATACTTAAATTTGCATTTTTACTGTCTTGTGTATCAATACTTGATGTTACGCTTTTGTTGCCTTGATTATCGCTCTTTGACATTGCGTTTTTGCTTGCATTTTCCTGCATTTGTTTAATTTCTAAATTGCTTATATAGTCATTAGAATTGGGTGGAGTATTTTGATAATCTTCTTTAATTTCAACAAACAAGTTGTCAACATCGCCGTTTGCGTTTAAACTTTTATATTTGTTTGCAATTTCTTTTGGGTCGCCCAAAATGATTAAAATTTCGATGTCGGTTTTTTTAAGAACACGATATTTTTCAAATTCATTGCGGTAATAATTTAAAATATCGCAAATGTTTTGAACTTTTGCGTATGTTAATTCTGATTCTAAATCTTTAAAAAAATTATCGTACATAATTAATCCTTATAATATCTGTTTTATAATAAATAAAATATATTGTCTAAATTAGTTATAGCAGCTGCAAATTGCTTCGCTTGAAATAGCTTCTTCTTTGCCTACTAACCCTAATTTTTCGGTAGTTGTTGCGCTAATTGTAATTTTTGAAACATCAATATTTAGCGCATTTGCAATATTTTGCATCATTTGTGGGATAAAGTGCGCAAGTTTTGGGTTTTGCGCCATAATAACAGCGGAAATATTGTTTATTTTAAAGC
>JAVVTM010000223.1:0-1437 GCA_036653655.1 Clostridia bacterium
GTGTTCGCCGTTAAAAACAGCAACGTTGTCGATAATGGTAACAACTGAATTTTTGTCTAAAAAGCCACAAATGTTGTCATCTTTGTATTCGCCATTTTTATACACAATATTTTCAAAAGGAAATTGGTAGATGTTTAATCCATTAATATTTAGCGCTTTAGCAGATTGTGTCATATCTGTATTAATGCCTTCGGTTTTTGTAACGCCGTTGTAGGAAATTGCACTATTAAGTATATAACCAAAATTGCCCTTTGCGTCAATGCCAAAATTGTAATTAATCTTGTCGATTACGCATTCCTTTAATGTTAAGAAAAGAGTATTCTTTGGCAAAAAAATCATATCTTCGTAGTTATTTGGAGTGGAAAAAAGTTGTGTTTTATCAATACTAATAGCGCCAACTCCCTTTTCTATATTCCATTCAGATTTTTTAGGAAACTCTGCCATTTTTGTTGGTACTGTTATATTTTCAAAGTGGATATAAGTGTGATAAAAGGTGTTTAAACAATACATATTGCCACTATTTGTAATTTGTAAATCAAATACCTTTTTCATAGGTAAGGTGCTTAACGCCTTATAAATTGAGGTAAGAGCAAATTTATTTTCAGATGAATGTTTGTAATATTTTATAGTTGCGCTATTTTTGTTTTCAAGCGTATCTTCAACAACAATATAAATGCCACCTTTATAATCAACAGTAAAATCGGTAAATTCGCCGTTTAAGTTAATTTTATAATCGGCAAACATAAAAGTTGCGTTTTCTTCAATTTTTGTTGTTTCTAAATTATATTTTTCGATGCGGGTATTTGAGGCAATATAAATATTTTTTTCGTTGAAGGATAAATCAATTGCAATTGGATTGTTAGTCAACTGCAAAATTTGATGAGGGTAGGTGTTAGCTGCGGTCATAGTGTAAATTGATTTGCCCGAAGTAAAGTAAATTACGCCATTTTTTGCAACAATAAAATCGGCTAAAACATAGTCAATTGAAAGTTTTATGGTAGATTTTAATTTTAAGTCTTTGGTATAAATTAAAATTTCGTTGTCCTCGCCAGATGCAAAGCTTGTTTTATTGTTAAAAATATAAAGATTATTTTCTTGGTCGAACGAAACAAATTGTGGATAGTCAACTTTTATAGAGAGCCTGCCATCTTCTTCAACTTGGTTTTCATTTTGCATTTTGTAAACCATAACTCTGCTATTTTTTGGGTCGCATACGGCGGACATTGTTTCATCACTACTAATTTTGCTTGATGTTGGCGCATTTAAGCGGTCAATTTCACTGCCGTTAGTGCCGTAATGAGCTTTGTAAACTAAATTGTTATTTTCGTTTTCTTCAAGCACAACAATGCTATTATTAAGGCTATCCGAATAAGTTATTTTAATTTTGCCATTTGCAACATCACAGTGCAGTTCTTCAATCGAGCCACTAATAATATC
>JAVVTM010000224.1:0-1417 GCA_036653655.1 Clostridia bacterium
AATGATATTATTTTTGCTTTTATAAAATGTTTGCTTTTTTGTTTAGCTACATTTTATAAATTTTGAAAAAAATATTTAATTACAAATATTTTAGCTATATTTTATAAATTTTGAAAAAAATATTTAATTACAATTATTTTAGCTATATTTAATAAATTAAATAAAAAATATTTAATTTCAAACAGTATAGCTATATTTTATAAATTTTATTAAGGTTGTTGCCAATTTAAAGGAATAAAAATTTGGCTAAAAACTTTAACGGCGTAGCCATCGCTCATACTTGCAATGTAATCGCAAACGGCTTGGTCTAAATCACTTGTTTCTGCAATTTGTTTGTAAAATGGTGGCAACACATTAGGGTGCTCCATAAAATAGTTAAACAAAAGCGAAATCATTTTGTTAGCTTTTCCTTCTTCAGCCTTAGCGACAGGGTTGTTGTAAACCTTGTCAAACATAAATTTGCGCAATAAATTAGCTTGCTCCTCAATTTTTGGAGTGTATTTTACATATTGTTGCATAAATGAATTGGTTATAATATCCATTATCATTGTATTAATGCGTTCCCCTTTGGTTTTGCCCAAAACCTTAACGCACTCAGCAGGTAAATCTTCTTCTGTTAAAATTTTTGCCCGTATAGCGTCATCAATATCGTGGTTTACATAGGCAATCCTATCCGCAATGCTAACAACAACGCCTTCTAAAGTTTTTGGCTTGCCACTTGATGTGTGGTTGACAATGCCATCTTTAACTTCGTAAGTTAAATTAAGCCCCAAACCATCATTTTCTAAAAATTCTACAACACGCAAACTCTGTTTGTTGTGGCTAAAAGGGTGCTTGCTAAGCTCATCTAATGTGCGTTCGCCAGTGTGCCCAAAAGGTGTGTGTCCTAAATCGTGCCCTAAGCTAATTGCCTCAACCAAATCTTCATTAAGCCGTAAACCTCTTGCAATACTGCGCGCAATTTGCGAAACCTCAAGCGTGTGAGTTAACCTTGTGCGATAATGGTCGCCCTCAGGGGATAAAAAAACTTGCGTTTTGTGCTTTAAGCGCCTAAAAGATTTGCAATGTATAATCCTATCCCTATCACGCTGAAAGCATGTGCGCAACGGACATTCTTCAATTTGTAAAACTCTGCCACGGCTGTTTATTGCCTTTGTTGCGTAGGGAGAAAGATATTTATCTTCAATTTCGTATGTAATATTTTCCATATTTACCTCACTTATAGTTTAAACGCAAAAGCTAAATTTGTCAATATGACAAAAAAATTAATGCAAGTAACAAAAGCTAAATTTGTCAATATAACAAAAAAATTTAAAAAAGCAACACAATATTTGCAAATGCTTTTTGCTAAAAACATTGCATTTAATAAAAGGGTTGTCAATTTTAAAGAAAAAAGTTTGATAGTTACTAAATTATT
>JAVVTM010000225.1:0-1385 GCA_036653655.1 Clostridia bacterium
AAGCCATTTATTGAAAATTTGTCAAAAATTATTGAAGGTACTGAAGAATAAATAAAACCGCTAATTTGCAAAAAAAATATACAAATAAAAAGACTTGTTACGCAAAAACTTTAGTTAGCCCCAAAAAGCGTTAAATATTACTAAAAAGCGTTAAAATCTTGATAAAAAATGTTAAATCTTGATAAAAAGCAATAAACATTACAAAAAAGCGTTAAATGTTTTGAAAATAAAACCGCTAGAGCGTGCGGAAACAAACAAATAAAGCAAAACTAAGAGGATAAAATGGTAAAAATATATCAAAAAAATGATGATTTGAGTAGGGTTTTAAGCCGTTCGCAAATTGATAATAAAGCGCTTGCCGAAAGCGTTAAAAACATTGTTGAAGATGTAAAAACAAACAAAAACAAGGCGTTGTTTGCTTATACAAAGCAGTTTGACGGCATAGATTTGAACGAAAGTTTAATTGAAGTTAGCGAGGCGGAAATTGATGACGCCTACACCCGTGTTGACAAAAATTTGTTGCAGGCGTTGCGAAGCGCAAAGGCAAACATTTTGGATTATCACAAGAGGCAATTAAAAGCGTTTGAGCCATATTTTTACAACCAAAACGGCAACACATTGGGTTGGACATATCGCCCAATGGACAAAGTTGGGCTGTATATCCCCGGGGGCAAAGCTAGCTATCCATCTTCCATTTTGATGTGCGGATTGCCAGCGATTGCGGCGGGTGTTGAAGATGTGATTGTTTGCACTCCAAACCCTAAAAACCCCCTAACATTGGTGGCTTGCAGAGAGGTGGGCATAAGCAAAATTTTTAAAGTTGGTGGCGCTCAAGCGATATCCGCAATGGCATATGGCACTGAAAGCATTGAGAAAGTTGATTTAATTGCAGGGCCGGGCAATGTTTTTGTAACTATGGCAAAAAAAGAAGTTTATGGCAGTGTTGCAATTGATATGATTGCAGGGCCTAGTGAAATTTTAATAATTTGTGATGAAACGGCAAACGCTAAATTTGTGGCGAGCGATATGTTGTCGCAAGCGGAGCACGATGAAAACGCTGCAAGCATAGTTGTAACAACAAGTTTGGCAATGGCTGAGGAAATAAAAAAGAATGTAATTTTGCAAACTGAGCGGTTAGAAAGGAAAGCGATTATTGCAAAATCGTTGCAAAATAATGGCGCAATAATAGTGGTGGAAAGTTTGGCAGAGGCGCTTGATATCGCAAACAAAATTGCCCCAGAGCACTTGGAAATTTGCGCGCAAAACGCAGAAGAATTGGCGCAAAAAGTTAAAAATGCAGGCGCAATATTTGTTGGCAACTACTCGCCAGAACCGCTTGGAGATTATTTTGCAGGGCCTTCGCACTGTTTGCCAACAAGTGGTAC
>JAVVTM010000226.1:0-1355 GCA_036653655.1 Clostridia bacterium
CAAGCGATTAACTATATTTTTCTTGTTACTTTATTTTTAATATTTAAATTCTTTATAATACAATTTCTATTCTATGAAAAAGGCTACCTTTTCGGGCAGCCTAAATTTGTTTTATTCAGTTTTAGAACCCTCACTTTGTTGTACCGCAAATTGAATTCTTTTAAAAATATTGTTATGTACTCTACTTGTTGCGTCGCATTTATAAATATTGTTGTGCAGGCTTTTACTTGTTGCACTAAATTTTTAAACATTGTTGCGTATTTTACTTACTATATTATGCTTATATTTGTTGCGCTACCTTTTTGCCGTACCACAAATTTTTACTTCATCTTTTAGTTGTTGTGCCACTTGTTTTACATTTTTACAGTGTGCGCCCTAAATGTTTCTATTGCCTCTGGTTTAACCAACTTTTTGGCTATATTTAATGATAATATACTGCTAACATTTTCAATATCCGCTGTCAAATAATCACGCATTATTATATTTATTTTATCCAAATATTCACTGTCTGCTAATGTTCTAACATAGGCGTTTATTTTTGGGCGATAGCTTGTTTCAATTTTTAATGGCGCTTCTGCTTTGCCCGTTTTTTGCGCTTGCAAAACAAACAATTTGTCCTCGTTAAACTCGTTGTAGTAGTTTGGATAATGTTTAATTAAACCCTCATCACTGCCACTATGCACCGCTGATTTGTATGGAGATAACAATTCGCTACCCCTATAATACAAATAATCTTCGCTTGCGCAAGTTTCTTCTACACGCCAAATTACCACATAGTTTTTGCTCGCTTTGCGTATATCTTCCATTTTAACATCTTTCAATTTGGGGAAAGTTGTCTTGTCCAACATTTTGTCAACGCTAATTTTTTCTGTTAACATTCCAATAATTTTTGCGCCAACATTTGTGTGTATATGTTGAAAATCTAAAATCAAAAATTCGCTTGGATTTTCCGCAATAAATTTTGTAATATCAGCCAGCGCCTTTTCAAAAAGCATATTTGCCTCGCCAAAACCATCTGTATCGCCGTGATAAATTTTTAGCGCCCCACCATCTTCTTTAACCCTCAAATCAAAGTACCTTGCGCCATAGTTGAGTTGGCTGTACAAATCACTGCCCTGCGTTTCAAATAGCGCAGAAGTGCCAACCGTGCCTGAATCGTGCGTGCCAACAATCGCTATATCTTTAAGATACGCCTCATCAACAATATTGCTCATCCAAGATTTATAAAAATCATCAACTACACCAGTTATTTCTCCATCGTTTTTGCAAGCGACCATTGTAAAACATAGCGCAATCAATAGTATTACTACCGCAATTTTGCTAACCTTTTTACCTAAATTTTGCTTTTTCATAAT
>JAVVTM010000227.1:0-1239 GCA_036653655.1 Clostridia bacterium
CGAAGATTTGGTGCGAGCGTACGAAACTGGCAAGGGTAAAATTATTATCCGTTCTAAAATTAGCGTTGAAAATGATGTAAATGGCAAAGTTAATTTGGTTGTTACTGAAATGCCATATCAAGTTAATAAAGCAAATTTGCTTGTTAAAATTAACAAATTAAGAGAAGATGAAAAAGAAACTTACGCTTGTATAAGTGATATTGTTGATGAAAGCGACCGCAACGGTATGAGGGCGGTTATTAAATTAAGAAAGGACGCTAACGTTCAAAAAGTTGTAAATATGCTTTATAAACAAACAGAATTGCAAACAACTTTTAACATCAATATGGTTGCAATTGCAGGGGGCAAACCACAACAATTGGGCTTGCTTCAAATTATTGATTATTATGTTAAATACCAAATTGATGTTATTGTAAAGCGCACGCAGTATGATTTAACCAACGCAAAAGAACGCGCGCACATCTTAGAAGGCTTGATTATCGCAATTGAAAACATTGAGCAAGTTGTCAAAATATTAAAAAAATCTAAAAATAATCCCGAAGCCGTTGTAGAATTGCGCAAGGCATTTGCCCTTACCGAAAGGCAAGCAAAAGCAATTTTGGATATGCGCTTAAGCCGATTAATCCATATGGAAATTGAAAATTTGCAAGCGGAAATTGCATCATTGCACGAGCTAATTTTAAAATTAGAGGCAATTTTGAGTTCTAAACGCAAGCAAAAAGATGTTGTTATTTCTGAACTTAAAGAGATTGCAAAAAAATATAAAACTGAAAGGTTTAGCAACATTTTAAGCAGTGATGCCATTGATATTAAGCAAGATAGCGCCGAAAAAGAAGAAAAACAAGGCATTGTTGTTATGTCTTATAATGGCAATCTTAAGGTGGTTTCCAACAAAAATTATGCAACAACAAATAAAGATTTATCCGATGCAAATGTCTATGAAATACCAAAAAATATCTTTGAAAACACAAATTTGCAAGATATTATTGGCTTTACAAATTTGGGCAACGCAGTAATTTTTAACCTAGATGATTTGCCAGATAAACGCTGGAAATCTAACGGCATTGCGCTTTCTACCTTTAATAAAGATTTGTTAAAAGATGAGTTTTTAAAAGAATATTCATGTGAGTTGGTATATCACATAAAGGCATCTAAATTATCGAATTACTTGAATGTAAAAAATAAAGATTTAGACCTGCTCACTTATATTTTGTCTTGTCGTAACAAAGAAAGAGCAGT
>JAVVTM010000228.1:0-1128 GCA_036653655.1 Clostridia bacterium
CAGCGTTAAAGCTTTTAAAAAGACAACCGATTGCTATATGGCTTTAAAAAATGGCACAGTTGACGCAGTTGTTATTGATAGTTTCCCTGCTCAAAAATTAATTGAAAAGGACAAAGATAACAAATAATTGCAAAACTAACGCAACAATAACACTCGATTTGCATAGCAAAGATAATTTTAATATTGCAAAATCAAGTAAAGGCAAAGGTTAAATGCGAAAAATAAAAAATGTTTTAAATAAATATATTTTAATATTTAGCAAATAATAGCGTAAACAGATAAGATTTTCTTATCTGCTTTATGCGTTTAAAGGAGAATAGATGACGGGTTTTCAACAATTTTTTGTCAACATTTGGGATAGCATTAGGATAACATTAATTGAAAATAGCAGGTGGACTTTATATTTTAAAGGCTTAGGTACAACCATTTTAACGGCGCTTGGCGCAGCTATGATTGGCGTTATTATTGGTTTGCTTGTGGCTTTTATTGATAATTATCACGAAAATACTGGCAAAATGACAATAGTCAACAAATTTGCAAAACTTTATGTTACGGTTATTCGTGGCACACCAGTTTTGGTGCAAATGTTCATTATGTTTTTTGTGGTTTTATCAAGCATAAGCAGTTTTCCTATTATCATTGCAATAGTTACTTTTGGGCTAAACAGTGGCGCATATGTGTCAGAAATTGCAAGGGCAGGTATTAATTCTGTCGATAAAGGGCAAATGGAAGCGGGCAGGTCGCTGGGGCTAAGCTACACAAAAACTATGCGCAACATAGATTTGCCACAGGCGCTAAAAAACTCTGTACCGCCAATTGGCAACGAGTTTATTTCACTAATAAAAGAAACTTCTGTTATTGGTTATATCGGCGTTGTAGATATTACAAAAGCTGGCTCAATGATTCAAGGCGCAACATTTGAGGCTTTTATGCCGTTGTTGGTTTCCGCAGCGATATATTTGGTTTTAGTAATTATTTTAACCAAATTTTTAAGACTACTTGAAAGGAGGTTAAGAAAAAGTGATAAGCGTTAGAGATTTACACAAAAATTTTGGAGATTTAGTTGTTTTAGATGGCATTGATTACTTTATAAAAGAGGGGGATAAAATTGTTGTAATAGGCCCTTCT
>JAVVTM010000229.1:0-1125 GCA_036653655.1 Clostridia bacterium
ACAGAAGATTTTGCTAATTGCCAAACAGAAACAAAAGAAGAAGTTATTGAGGCAAATGCTCCTGCAAAAACAGAAAAAACTGAGGCAAGCGCCACTAAAAGCAAAACAAAAACTGTAAAGGCTAAAAAAGTTGAACCCAACAAAAAAAGCCCAGCAGTTAAAAAAGGGGAGTAATAAATTATGAAGTTTGGAAGCGTATTAAAGTTGTCCTTTCATAATTTATTTAACAATAAATTAAGGACACTTTTAACTTGCATAGTGTTGTTTGTAATGGCAACCGTAGTAATGATTTTGTCGGCATTCGGCATTAATTTTTACGCTAGCGCCCTAGCTAATATCGAAAAAACTTTTCAGGATAAGGGTTCTAGTTTTAGCGTAAGCAACAAAGCGAACTATACAGAAGCTGGCAATCATTACGCCAGTGAAAGAGAGGTAGAAATTGCCCCAGATGTTGCCAAAGAAATTTTGGCAAAGCTTGACAATGAAAAAAATCCATTGTTTTCATTTGTTTATATGAGTGGCAGTGCGCTCAATGTACAAATGAAAAATCTTAACACAAATATGATAACCGTTTTAAGTTGGGAAATACAGGCAGCTCCGCTTTACGCAAAAAGTTCTCCAGCGCAGGGTGTTAAAGATTTTTTGGTTTCTGGCAGATTGTGGAATGTGGCAGATGAAGATACCAACAATATTTGGCTTGATGAAAGCTTGAT
Source organism: Clostridia bacterium (assembly GCA_036653655.1). Lineage (GTDB taxonomy): Bacteria > Bacillota > Clostridia > Christensenellales > UBA3700 > JAVVTM01. The sequence continues at coordinate 714 of JAVVTM010000229.1, forward strand.
TGAAAGTTATAATTTGGGCGACAAAATTGTTTTTGAAAGCACCCGAACAGACTCAAACAACAATCCTGAAAGAGTGGAAGCTACCACTAATCAAGTGTTTACGGTTTGCGGTTTTGTTAAGGAATTTAAAACAGGCAGATGGAACAATGAATGCGCAAGAAAGGTTTATTTTAGCGCTAAATACTTTAACGGCAAAGCTCCAAGTGTTCAATATCATGGCGAAAGAGAACCTTCATCATTTTATATTACAAGTGTTGGCGGTGTTTTAACCCCACAAGCAGATTTTACTTACAGCACAACCACACAAAAAAGATTTAAGCAGTTAAACAAAACATACGATATTTTTGAATATAATAAAACCGATGGTTTAAGCGTAGAATGTCCTATTGTTGATGATTTAGAAATGGCAAAT
>JAVVTM010000230.1:0-1084 GCA_036653655.1 Clostridia bacterium
AGGGATGTTGATAACAGGGTCTTGTGCAATATTCCACCATGAACCGTGTTAGAGCCTGACGGCAGCAGCACTAAGTGGTTAGGAGTATGTGCCACAGGGAAGCTTTGTAGGAGTTACCTATTTTACGTATCGTCTCGGTAAGTCATTCCAAAAAAGGATGCGCAGTATTTTGAATTTTAAAGGCTTTAACAGTTTTTGTTAAAGCCTTTTTTATGCTTATATTAAGTTTTGTTTTTAACTTGCTTTTGTGGCAAAATGTGGCGTAATATTTAAAAAACCTATGCATTAACAACGCCCTTGCGTTTAAAAATGCAGATTTGCATTAATACTTTTGCCATTTATATAGCAATATTTCAAAATGAGCATTTTGCTAGCCAAAATTTGTTAGCCGTTTTAAGATTTTGCGTTTTTCTTGCGCTTTTTATAAAACTGTTAGCGTTTTTCTTGCGCTTTTTATAAGATAGTTTTCCTCAATTCTTCAGGAGTTTTTGGCGATAGCATTGCAAATGGCACATCAAGCACTGTTACACACCCTGTTTTGCCTTGGCTTGCCAATTTTGTAATTGCCCTCGCATAGCATGTTAAAATGCTGGAAGTAAATTGCGGATTGCTATCCAATTTTATGCTTAACTCCAATATATGGCTGTTAAATTCATCTGTTTTGCCCGTTCTAAACACCATACCGCCGTGAGGCATTTTGCTGTGATTTAACTTTAATTCTTCCTCGCTAATAAAATTAACTTCTGTGTCGTAATCGGCAAAATAGTTTGGCATTGTAACAATAGCGTTTTTAATTTTGTCTTTATCTGCGCCTTCCTTTGCCACAACATAACACACTCTTTTGTGCTTTTGACGGGTTGTAAGCTGAGGATTTTCGCCGTTGCGCACACTGTCAAGCGCCTCTTTTAATGGCACTGTGTACTGGATTGCGCCCGAAACTCCCTCAATACGGCGGATTGCATCAGAATGCCCCTGCGAAACGCCCTTGCCCCAAAATGTATAATCATTGCCCTCAGGAAGCACTGCGCCAAAAAACATCCTCGCAAGCGAAAACATACCCGGGTCCCACCCAACCGAAATAATG
>JAVVTM010000231.1:0-1066 GCA_036653655.1 Clostridia bacterium
CTTTGCCAAACAACATGCTACCTTTAATTGCATTAGCCGTAACATGTGGCGCTAAAAAAACGCCTTGATAAAATGGCAAATATCCCGCATTATATGATCCAACTTCTGCGCCAATTGAAGGCGAAGTTAAGCGATATGAAATTTGTTCGACAGCTTTTTTTGTACCGCAAATGTATCCGCCAGTGGGAGCAATGCCACCTCCAGCGTTTTTTATTAATGAGCCAACGGCAAAATCTGCGCCAACATCGGTTGGTTCAATTGTTTCAATAAATTCGCCATAGCAGTTGTCAACCATAACGGTTAAATTTGGATTAACGCTTTTAACAAGCTTAATTGCTTTTTTAATTTGCTCGCAAGATAGCGCATCTCTCCACTCGTAACCTCTTGACCTTCCAATAAAAACTAGCCCAATATTTTTTTGATTAAGCGCAATTTTAATTTTTTCAAAGTCAAAATCGCCATTAAGCAAGTCTATTTTTTCAAAAGAAACGCCAAAATCTTTTAATGACCCAATATTATCGCCATTAATAACTTCTAATAAAGTGTCATACGGATTGCCCGTTATACACAATAATTTTTGATTTGGGCGCAAAATACCAAATAACGCAATAGTTAAAGCATGCGTACCCGAAACAATATTTGGCGAAACAATTGCGCTTTCCGTGTGAAAAATATCAGCAAAAACCTTGCTTAATGTATCTCTGCCGATGTCGTCATAGCCGTAACCTGTTGTTTGGCTAAAATGTCGTAACGAAATGTTGTTGTTTTGAAACGCATTTAGCACTTTTAGTTGATTTAGAAAGGCAATGTCATCAACAAATTTAAAATCTTCTACTAAATCTTTTTCTGCTTTTGTAACAATTTCTAGCGCCTTAGTTGTAAAATTCATTTTTTCTCCTTAGTAATAACATAATATCGTATTAAAATATTATATTTTATCCATATTTACATTAAAATTCTATATTTTTTATTTGCATTTATATTATTAAAATGTCGTTAAGCATTTTATTTGCATTATATGTTATTAAAATTTTATATTTTTTTTATTTATATATTGATTATTTGT
>JAVVTM010000232.1:0-790 GCA_036653655.1 Clostridia bacterium
CTTCGCCAACAATGTAGCTGTCATATTTGTTCCAACTGTTTTCGGCAATTTCGTTAATGTATTTGTACCAGTTTTCGGCAAGCACAAATTGGTCATCTCCACGCATAAAAGGGATATATCTGCCGTTTGGCAAGCCGTTTGCTTTAGCCACATATGTAACAACATCGCACCTAAAACCATCAACGCCCAAATCGAACCAATAATTGCAAATGTCAATAATTTCTTTGCGAACTTTTGGATTGTCCCAGTTTAAATCGGGCTGTTTTTTGCTAAACAAATGCAAGTAAAATTCCTCCGTTAAAGAATCAAATTCCCAAGCGGAGCCAGTAAAACGAGAAGTCCAGTTGTTTGGCGGTTTTTTGCCATTTTTGCCCGTGCCTTTGCGCCAAATATAGTAATCACGATAAGGATTATCCTTGCTTTTTCGGCTTTCCTGAAACCAAAAATGCTCATTTGAGGAGTGGTTAACAACCAAATCCATAACAAGCTTAATATCACGCTTGTGCATTTCTGCAAGCATAAGTTTCCAATCATCAAGCGTGCCAAAATCGCTCATAATGTTGCGATAATCGCTAATATCATAGCCATTGTCATCATTGGGCGAGCTGTAACAAGGAGAAAGCCATACGGCGGTTATCCCCAAGTCTTTTAAATAATCTAATTTAGAAATTATCCCGTTAATATCGCCAATGCCATCGCCATTGCTATCGCAAAAACTGCGAGGATAAATTTGATAAAACACGGCATCTTTATACCATCTAGTTTTCATAATAACCTCATATACATATAT
>JAVVTM010000233.1:0-743 GCA_036653655.1 Clostridia bacterium
ACAGAAATTATTGAAAATAAGAAACAATATTTGGAACTTTTACTTCTTGCAGATGAACAAGAATCGATGGTTGATAAATATCTTGAGCGCGGAGAAATGTTTGTTTTGAGCGATAACGGGGTAAAAGCCGAATGTGTCGTAACCGATGAAGGCAACGGCGTTTGCGAAATAAAGAACTTTGCCACCGCCCCCGAACATCAGCGCAAAGGTTACGGTAGGCAGTTGTTGGGTTTTGTTTGCAAGCGCTACGGCGCAAAATATTTTATGATACAAGTTGGCACAAGTGACAGCGAACGGACAATTCAATTTTATCAGAGTTGCGGATTTGTCAAGCTACACAAGATAAAAAATTTTTTTGTAGACAATTACGACCATGCTATTTATGAAGATGGCAAGCAACTTGTGGATATGATATATCTTTATAAGTTTATATAGTGCTAAAACAAGTTAACAAAAACTATGTGAACATTATTTCACAATTTATCTAAATATATAGGAACGCTTTGTTTTTTATAGTGCTTATGCTATAATAAAACCAATATACAATGAGATAATTCTAATGAGTTTTAGTGAAGATGTCAAAATGGCATGAACGCAGTTGAAACTATCACAAAATATTAATTTTATTATCTTATTTTTTTCCTTACTTTTGGCTTTTGCAAAAGAGTTAAATATATGTTTTTCGTTTGATGAATAGATAAGACAAATTTTATAAGTCTGTTCAAAATGTTTGACAACCCTAC
>JAVVTM010000234.1:0-631 GCA_036653655.1 Clostridia bacterium
AGTATCTTAATATATGAGCGTTACACTCTGCATTATTGAATTTAAATTCCTTATTATAATTATATAGCACATGGTCATGCACCAATGTACTTGAAGGACCTAATGAACTTAATATTCCATCATTTTTTATTCCTTCTCTGTTTTTATTTTCATGTGCAATTAATAAAGCTAGTTTTTCATTGCCATAGAATCTTAAATAATTTTGTTTTGTGCCAACAGTTATATTTGTATCATCCCAGTGGACAATTTTTTCTAGAATAATTGCATTTTTTAACTCACTAATAAAAACATCAAGTTTGTTTGCTGTTTTTGCTTGTAATTTTGAAATATATCCTTCACTCATATCTATTTCACTATTTGAAAGACCATATATATATTTACGAACCTTATTTATTGCAACATTTGATTCATTCATCAAAATTAAAGCTGAAGTATTAATATTATTACCATAAACTGTTCCTCTTTTAAGTAAAGTATTACTACTAATATTTTTGTTACAACAAGAACAACAATAATTATGAATTTTATTTCTCACTTTTGTTACTGTTGTTTTGAAATCAATAACATCACTTAAAACAGTATTCTTATAAATTAAACTACCATTACAATTAGGACATTTATCTAGAGAATG
>JAVVTM010000235.1:0-620 GCA_036653655.1 Clostridia bacterium
GCTTATTTAATTAAAATTTTTAGCGTTTTTTCAATATATAGTTAAAAAAACAAGTGAAAATACATTTTTAACACAATTGAGTTAAAAAATAAAAGAAAGCTTTCAAATTGAAAGCTTTCTTAAAAATTTTAATTTTTAACTATCGAGAAGGCAAAAATGAAGAATTGCTTGTTGAAAGATTAAAAGTTGTTAAATATTTGCAATTATTTAATATTAATACAAATGTAATTGTTATTTATTGCAAAAATGATAACATTGCAAAATTTAATTATTACACAAAAGAGTTTAAGTTTATTAACGCAATTTTACAAGAAAATTATAGCAAAAACGATATTGATTGTTTGCAAAACTTTGCGTTTTTTCACTTGGACAGCTATAAAATTGAAACTCCAAAACTTTCAGAAGGCAAGAGAAACACACCAAATAATCCCACTTTTGATGATGTTAAACTTGATGTGCCGTTAATTGTGTTTAAAACAGGCGAAGGTGGATTTGACAAGGATAACAACTATATTGTAAACTCCGTTTTGCCAACAAAAATGCCATATAGCAATGTTATTTGCGCAAAAAATGGCGGTTTTATTGCAACCGCAAACGGCGGTGGCTTTAGCTTTTTTGGC
>JAVVTM010000236.1:0-520 GCA_036653655.1 Clostridia bacterium
TAGTGATATTTGTAATATTTTACTAAGTTTTACACTGTTATTGTATCATTAATTGACTAAATTTTCAATAGTAGTAAAAATATAGTTAAATAATATTTAAGTTTTTGCCCAAAAAAAACAATATTGACACTGAATAAAAATTAGTATATAATAAAATTTAGGACAGTAGTTTTGCAAAAAAAATAAATGTTTAGTGAGGATTTATGAATATTATACCAAAAATACAAAATGTAACCTATACCGAAGGCAAATTTGACATTTGCAATTTGGGCAATTTTAGCATTGCGCCACAGCTTATTAGCGCTCAAGAAATTTTTAAGGAACTTTTTTGGGATAAACTTGCCAAATTTAAAAACACCGCAAATTGCGCTTTAAATATTTTATTTGACGCAAGCTTGCCAAAAGAAGGCTACAAAATTGTTATTGATAAAAATATTTACAAAGCGAAAATGCTCAAGCTGTTATTACAACCTTTAGTTGAAAATTCTATGATACACGGGGTTGAAAAAAAGAACAAGTT
>JAVVTM010000237.1:0-512 GCA_036653655.1 Clostridia bacterium
ACTACAACGTGGGAAGTAATTCTGAGCGTGATAGTTACGAAAGTAGAAAAAAATATTGATATAATGTATGGTTAAATCCTAAACATTAATAATTTAATTGTAAAAATGGACAATTAGCAGGTAAAATTTATTTATAAAAAACAAAAACAAAAATAAGTATAGTGATTGACATATAATAAAAATATAAGTATAATATAAATATATAAAGAAATGGGGTGAATATAATGGGTAAAAAATTAAGTTACGAAGAAGTTAAAAAATATATAGAGTCATTTGGGAATAATCTATTATCAAAAGAATACAAAGGTAATAAGGTAAAGTTAAATATTTTATGTAAATGTGGTAGAAATAGTTTTAGCAGAAGCTTGGCATCAATTAAGCAACACGAATCTTATTATTGTGATGATTGTATTCGAGAGTCTATAAGCAAAAGTTCCAAAACTAGAAATATTAAAAATAATAAATTAAAAAATTACAATGAAGTAGTTAAACATGTTGAAAAAATGGGTTGT